>JANXYD010000370.1 GCA_025350265.1 Hyphomicrobiaceae bacterium
TCAGGGTTTGCCGGCCTTCGGCACGTCCGCTTCGTTTGTCGATGACCGCAAAAAACAACGGATCTTCGCTCTTGGCCACTTGCTCGAGCCAGAGCTGAAAATCCACGCGGCCCACGGGCGGCTCCTCGAACAGGTAGAGAAAGCGGGCGGCGGCATCCGGCGGCGTGGACGCGCGAAAGAGATCATCGCCGTGCCGGGCCGCGTCCAACGGCTCCAGGCGACAAAAACGGCCCTCGAGCACGACGCGCCGGGGACGCTGAGCGGGCGATGCATCGGCGACCTCCGGCCCGATCGGCAAGCCCGTCGCTCGGTCAGTCTCGCGCGGGATCTGCGCCTCGAAATCGCTGGCCTTCACGGTCATTTCGGTTTTGTCTCGGACGGCCGCTTGATCATGTGAATCAACTGCCGCTCATCGACGATTTCGATCGTCTCGATGGCGTAGCCGTGGCGGCCGTACCAGCCGATCAGCGTCTGCTGCACGGCCCCGGTATTGAGGCGGATGATGTGCCGGCCGAGTTGGTGGGCGCGCACTTCAGCCGCATCGAGCATGATCTGGCCGAGGCCCTGGCCCTGCGCGTCGAGTGCTGCCGCGATCGACCAGATCAGCAGATCGCCCTCGCGCACATCGAGGATCAACACGCCGCGCAGGCGATCGCGCTCCTCGGCGAGCCACACTTCCATGCGGCCGATGATTTCAGCATAATCAGCCTTCAGCGGCGGCGGCTCAAGCCCGAGCAGGTGCTGGCGGTGATAGGCGGCCAGTTGCAGGGCTTCGATCGCGTCGCGGTCGTCGGCAGTCGCCTGCCGAAAGCGGATGGGTGCTGGTACCGCGCGCTGCGACGGCTGCGCTGGCGCGGTCGTCGTTGAGCGATCGGGACTGTAAGTGGCAGCGGTTGTCATAGGGCAAAACCTCCATCTACGAGGAATGTCTGGCCGGTGGTGAACGCACTTTCGTCGGACGCCAAGTAGACAGCCATCGCCGCGATTTCCTCAGCTGTGCCGAGCCGGCCCATCGGCTGGCGGTCGATGAACATCTGGCGAACGTCGTCGTCGGACTTGGCCAACTGCTTGGCTTGGGCGGCAATGCGCTGATCGAGCGACGGCGATTGCACGGTGCCCGGGCAAATGGCATTGCAGCGCACACCTTTGCGGATGAAATCGGCCGCGACGGCTTTGGACAGCCCGATCACCGCAGCCTTGGTCGCACCATAAACATAACGGTTGGGGATGCCGCGCACCGAGCCTGCCCCCGAGGCGATGTTGACAATGGAGTTCGAACTTTTGTTCGCCGCCGCGCGTGCCAGCATGCCGGGCACGAATGCGCGGATCGTGCGGTGCATGGACTTGACGTTGATGTCGAACGAAAAGTCCCAATCGGCTTCCGAGCATTCGAGCACGCTGCCGGCGGCGACGAAACCCGCCGCATTGAACAGGATGTCGATGTCGCCGATACGCTTGGCCGCTTCTTCGACCGACTTGGTATTGCGCACGTCGATGATGTGCGTTTCGGCGATCCCTTCATCACGCAGACCTGCGAGCGCCTTCAGGTCAATGTCGGACGCGATGACCTTGGCACCCTCGCGCGCGAACGCGATTGCGGTGGCGCGGCCGATGCCGGCACCAGAAGCGGTACAGAACGCGATTTTACCTTTGAGACGACCGGTCATGAGCGGGGTTTCCCGAGGATAGCGTGGAGGCGGGCGGGTGGAAACGTCGCCGTGCCGTAGGTGAAGGTGCCGTGCGTCTTGATTTCTTCGGCAGCAGCCAACAGGCCGCCGAGCGCGGCGCGTGCAAGACCCGCGCCGACGCTGATGCGGCGCACGCCGACGCGGCTGAGATCGCGGACGGTCAGGTGTGGCAAACCCGGTGGCACCAGCGCATTGACTGGCTTCGACGTGGCGCGCACCACATCCTCGAACTGGCTGAGTTCGCTGAGGCCTGGTGCATAAAGGACATCCGCACCGGCTGCGGCATAGGCCTTAAGCCGCGTAATGGTATCGGCCAAATCCTTGCGGCCATGCAGGAAATTCTCGGCGCGCGCTGTCAGCATGAACGGAAACGGCAACGCCCGCGCGGCTGCCACGGCGGCTTTGACGCGCTCGACCGCGACTTCGAACGGATAGATGGGGTGCGCTGGATCGCCGGTGGCGTCCTCGATGGAGCACCCGACCAGACCGGTGGCGGCGGCCGACGGAATGGTGGCGGCAGCCACATCCGGCGCATGCGCATAGAGATTTTCGAGGTCCGCGCTGACTGGCAGATCAGTGGCCGCGCAAATCGCCGCAGCATTGGCCAACGCCTCGTCGCGACTGACCTGACCGTCCACGCGGCCAAGCGTATAGGCAACGCCAGCGCTGGTGGTGGCGAGCGCTTCAAAGCCCAGACTGGCCAGAATTTTGGCGCTGCCGGCATCCCATGGATTTGGAATGACGAACGTGTTCGGACCCTCATGCAACGCGCGGAACCGATGCGCCTTCTCCATTTGCGTCGGCATGTTAGGCACCTCCCCGAGGCGTGTCGGATTGATACCGACCATTGCAAAATCGAGTTTCGGACCGAATGCGCCGGACTGCAAGGCGGAAACGTCAGCCGCGCCTGCGGTTTTCCATGGCCCTTGGTCAGCCGGGTTTCTTGAAAACATGCAGCGACTTGTAACGGCCGGCATCGGCAAAGCCGCGCTTAGCCATCAGCGCCGCGCCGACCCGCCCGGCGACGTCGTAGGCGAAACTGCCGGTGTAGAACAGGATTTCGCCGCCGGGATTGAGTTTTTCGGCGAAGATCAGCCCCACCTGTTCGTCGGTCAAGGCGCCATAGCTGTCGTTTTCGGCCGTGCGATATTCGCCGGCATGGAACAGCGTCACGTAGTCGAGCGCCGGCAACATCCGGGCATCAGACTGGTAGAGATCGCCGAAATACGCCTTGTAGCTGAAGCCGAGCCGCGGGTCGTCGATCAGCAGATCAATGTAGGCGGTGTATTCGTCGCGGCTCGCGGTGATCGCCAAGACTTGATTATTGCGGCCGGCGTCCGCCGTCTTCAGGCCGACGATGTGATGCACGCCGGTGCCCATGTGGAAAATGTTGCGTCCGCTCACCCGTTGTTCAGCGAGATAATCGAGGAAATGCAGATCGCACGGGCACTGCGCCTCATCCAGCGTCCAGGTCGAATTCCAGTGATTGAGCTTTGCCATCGAATGTGCGGCCACACGGGCCTCCTCGTTCACGCCTGAAAAGTCTCATGACGCCGTCAGCGCCAGCATCGCCTCATGGTCGAGACGCGTCAATTCCACGGTCCGGTCGAACGTGTTGGCGGGTGCTGCGCGCTGGCCGAGACTGAGAATTGTCAGTCCCGGCACCGCCTCGCGAAGCCGCCTGATCAACGTGCGCTGCGCTGCGCCGTCGAGCGCCGACAACGCGTCATCGATCACCAGTATCTCCGGCTGCACGATGAGCGTGCGCGCAGCAGCCAGGCGTTGGCGATCGCCGGCCGACAGGATTTGATCCCAACGCGCCGTTTCGGCCAAACGTGGTGCGAGCGCCGCCAGCCCGACGCTGTCGAGCGCGGCAACGAGCTCGGCTGTGGGCGGCTGAGTGGTGTGCGGATAGGCAACAACCTCAGCCAGCGTGCCGAGCGGCAGATAGCTTTTCTGCGGCAGCAGCAGAATAGACGCCGGCGCCAACCCTTCGAGCTGACCACCAGTCGGCGCGATCAAGCCGGCGAGAATGCGTGCCAGCGTCGACTTGCCCGTATTCGACGCCCCCGCCATGTGCACGGCTTCGCCGCGTTGCAAGTGCAGCGTGACGGGCAACAGCAACCGATGCCCATCCGACGCTTCCAGCGTGACGTGATCGAGCGACAGGGCCAGATCGTGCTGCAGGGCCCGCTCGGCGCGGATAAGGGGCAAGCGCGGTTCGATGGCATCGGAAGCATCGACGATATCCATGACGCGGCGGGCGGACGCATACCAGTCGGCGATGCGGCTGTAGTTGTCGACAATCCACGAAATGGCCTGCTGCACTTGCACGAACGCCGCCGCCAATTGCGTCACCTCGCCGAGGCTCAGTTCGCCGGCAAGATATTTGGGCGCGGCGAAGAACAGCGGCACGATGGCGATCATCGGGCCGGTGGCATTGGTGATCCACGTCAGGTGCGCATTGGAGCGGACGATGGCCAGCCAGCGGCCCACCACGGTGTCGTAGAACCCGCGCAACACGCGCTGCTCGGCGACGGTGCCGTGCGCCAGTGCGATGCTTTCGGCGTTATCGCGCAGCCGCATCATGGCGAAGCGGAAATAGCCCTCCGCCTCATTTTTTTGTCCGACGCGGCCAACCAGCGGCCGGCCGACCCAGGTCGTCAACGCGGAGGCGGCCACGCCGTAGGCCAGCGCGCACCAGACCATGTAGCCGGGAATGGCGATGCCGCCGACTGTAAAGCTGCCGCCGACGCTCCACAGGATGGTGATGAAGGCGATGCCGCCGACAAACGCCGTCATCAACCCGATGCCGAGATCGACCAGCATCTCGGTTGCCCAGCGCGTATCGTCGGAAATACGGTATTCGGGATTGGGCGGCTCGGTGCCGGTGGCGTTGAGATGGTAGAATTTCTGCTGCCCGAGCCATTTCGCGATGAGCCGTTCGACCAGCCATTGACGCCATCGCACCTGCAACGTCATGCGGGTAACGACAATGCCCACGCCGATCGCCGCCATGCACGCCACGATGACGAAGAATACCAGCACGGCCTGCTTCAACCCGGGCACGTCGCGACGTTCGAGCGCGTCGAAAAACCCACGGTTCCATTGGTTCATCTTGACGGTGACATAGGTCGACAGCAGTAGCGAGCCGGCCAACGCCAGCGTCAGCGTCCACGCCTGTCGCGTCGTGCCGCCGGTCCAGAAACGCCCCGCGAATCTGGCGAACCCGCGCGCCACCCGCCAGTCGAGATTGAAGCCACCGCCTTCAGGCAGCGGCGGCAAGGGATCATTCATAGTTGAACTTTTCACCAACGAGACGACGGGTTTACAGTGCTTCCGGATAAAGTGTGAAGCGGCTTTCCGATCAGAAGCACGACAAAACAACGAGTTAGGGTCGTTCCGCGATTCAACCAAAACCAGAACGACCCTAGCCGACCAATGTGTTTACTGGCCCACCCCACCTGAAGCCAGCATGAATGGTACGCTTTGCATCGTCTGTCACAAAAAAGGGAGCACCTTGCGGCGCTCCCTCAAAAATTATCGATCGCTACGGCCGTTGTTTCAATCGACTTTGCTCGGGCCGGCTGCTGCCGGGCGGCGCGGTTGATCGCCACCGCGCGGCCGATCGCCATTGGACCAGCGGCTTGGCGGGCGACCTTCGGGACGTCCGCCAGCGGGGCTGCGATCGTCGCTGCGCGGCGCGCGCGCCGCACTTTGCACCCGGCCTTCGCCATTCGATGATGCGCGGTTGTCCCACGGCTTGGAGGAACTGATCACCGGCTCGTTCGAGCGTTCGCGACCACGATCACTGGCACGATCAGGGCGCTTGAAATCGCGCGCCGGGCCGTCGCGGCGCTCGGGCGGACGTCCGCCGCGATCGCTGCGGTCGCCACGTGGAGCATCGCTGCGCGGCGCGCTGTTGCGGTGATTGTCACGTCCTCCGTCACGCGGCGCGCGTGGCGAACCGTCACGCGGCGCGTGTGGCGAACCGTCACGCGGCGGACCACGGCGCTCTCCGTCACGCGACTGTCCGTCGCGAGCTTGAACGGGACGGTCGCCACGCGGCGCGCCGACACCACCCGAAAACGGCTTGGAGCTGTGTTGGCCATACGTGCGGCCTTCGCCGCGCGCAGCTTGAGGGCGGCCCTCGCCGCGCGGAGCCTCGGGACGCTTGCGATCGCTCGGAACACGGTCGCCGACGCTGTGATCGGTCTTCGGAGGCCCGCGACGTTCCCCGTCTCTGGAGGGACCGCGATCATCACGATTGAACGGACGCGCCGCACGCGGTGCACCACGGTCGCCGCGCGCTGTCTGCGGGCGGCCTTCGCCACGGGGAGCATTCGCACCGGCTTCGACCGGACGCGCGGGATCGGTATCGCGCCACGCAGTCGCGGGGCGGGTTGCCGGCATATGGCGACGGCCCGAGACGCGGCCCCGGCCACGCTCGAAATTCTGATTTTCATCGTCGCGATCATCGCCCTTGGTCGGGATCGGCGGCAAGCTGGCGGTGACTTCCGCGAGGCCGGCGATCGGCGCGCCTGGGGTTAACGGCTTGCGCGTCAGACGTTCGATATCGCGCAGAAATGCACGCTCTTCCGGCGCACACAACGCGATGGCGACGCCGGTTTTGCCCGCACGCGCGGTGCGGCCGATACGATGCACATAGCTTTCCGGAATGTTGGGAATGTCGTAGTTCACGACATGGCTGATGTCGTCGATGTCGATGCCGCGCGCCGCAATATCGGTCGCGACGAGCACACGTGCCTTGCCGGTGCGGAAGCTTTCGAGCGCCGCCTGACGCGCATTCTGGCTCTTGTTACCATGAATGGCGAACGCGCCCACGCCGCTGGCACCGAGACCACGCGCAACGCGATCGGCGCCATGCTTGGTGCGGGTGAACAGAATGACGCGGCTCATCGCCTCGTCTTTCAACAACGCCGCCAGCGCGCCGCGCTTGGACTTGGTGTCGATATAGTAGACGAACTGCTCGATGCGATCGACGGTCTTGCCGGCGCGCTGCACTTCGACACGCACGGGATGATGCAGAATCTCATTGGCCAACGCCGTGATATCCTGCGGCATGGTGGCCGAAAACAGCAGCGACTGGCGCACCTTCGGCAGTTCCTTGGTGATCCGCTTGACGTCGCGGATGAAACCCATGTCGAGCATCCGGTCGGCCTCATCGAGGACGAAGAACTGCACCTTGCCGAGGATGACGTTGCGCGTGCCCATCAGATCGAGCAGACGGCCCGGCGTGGCGATCAGGATATCGACGCCGCGATCCATGGCGCGGATCTGGGGACGTGAACCGACGCCGCCGAACACGACCGTGTGGCGCAGCTTGAATTGCTTGCCGTAGGTCTCGACGCTTTCGCCGATCTGGATGGCCAATTCGCGCGTTGGCGCGAGAATGAGGGCACGGCAACAACGCGGCGCGACCGGTTCGGTGATTTGTGACAACGCCTGCAGGATCGGCAATGCGAACGCCGCCGTCTTGCCGGAGCCGGTTTCGGCGAGGCCGAGCAGATCCTTGCCCGCCAGCAGCGGTGGAATGGCCTGCGCCTGGATGGGAGTTGGAGTAGTGTAGCCCGATGCGGCAAGCGCCTGCATGAGCGGCTCGGCGAGGCCGAGACTTGCAAAAGTAACGTCAGTCACGAGGACAATATCCTTCTGGCGCAGCAATCGCCGGTCCACTTGGTGGACGCGCACGGCTACGCACATTTGATCCATCCGGCGCGCGGCCTCGGGATAGATCGGGGTTCAACGGGATTTGCTCGTAAGAAGACGCTTGGAAGCATCGGTCTGGCCTGACCAAACCATGGATAAACCCAAACTACGGGAACCAAGGTACAGCAGGCTGGCATCAGGCGAGGCGAAAAGAGCGCGTTGGCGCGCTCACGAGCAATCGACTTGGTCTATGCTTGATTTGGCTGGCAATGTCAAAGGTTTTTGCAGTGCAGCAAAAACACTGGCCGCGCGCCCCTTGCCGGACGGTTACTCGCAAAACGCATGCCCGCGCCTTACTTTCATATCGAGATGCAGATGCTCACGATGCGCCTCGTTGGCCTCAGGGCCGAGCACGGTGCCGAACATGCCGCACGCCTCATGGTGAATGCGCTTTAGGAACGTCAGCCGGGCATCGACGGGACCAGCCGCGACTGCGGGCGTTGATTGGACGGGCGCCGGTTGCGCCGACAAGCCCGGCGCAGCTGTTGCATTGCGCTTGATACCGGCACTCCCTTCAGTTCGCTTCGGCACCGTCGCCCCCCACACCGCCACATCGATGGTGCGACCATCGGCTAGCTTGAACGATGCGTCATCAAAGGCATTGGCGAAGGCGTGTTCGCTGATCGGGCCAGACGCTTCGCCGTTGCGGTTTCGGCACACATAGGACGACGTACCGATCAGGCCGACGACAACCGAACCCAGGATTTCGCTGGCGGCGGGTTGCACGACCTTGGTAACCCAGGCATCGACCGCTCCGGCCGTACGGCAATTGATTGCAATGGCGGGCTGCAACGACAGGTTCGGCTGGCCCGCCCCGCTTAGCATGATCGGCGCAGCGTCTCCACACGGCCCCAATCGTATAGGGGGTGCCGCCACAAAACGGATGGAGGGCGCTTGCAACGCGACTTTACAGGCAGCAGCCGCAGTGGCGATGTCAAGTTCACTCCAAACGGCCGGCGGAACAAGCACAACCGGCGCGTCCACTTTGTCTTTTCCGGGCGATACGACAGTTTCAGGCGTTGGCTCGGGCACGCCCACAACCGGGGCTGCAGGCCGCGACGTTTTGGGAACGATCCGCTCCGTGATGACGCGGCGGGTTGGAATTGCCGGGGCGTCGGATTGTACTTTACTCTGCCCGCCGGAACGTTCGTCGACGTGTCGCGCGCCGACCACAGTGGTCAAGCCGACCACCCCGACGATGCCGATGCCCATGATATTTGTCAGTACCGACGACGTCAGCCGCGCGGCGGCGTCCACCGACGCGAGTAACGTGGCATGCCATTGCCGCAGCCGGCGACGTAACGAGCGTCGAGCGCCCGGCTGCCCTTCGCCGGCATTGCTCTTGGTCGGGGGGATCGGTGTCGAAGCCATCGAACCAACTATCCGCAAATGAAGGAGGAGCAGGAAAGCCGATTGCTAACCGATTACCTGCCGAACTGTAGCGCGGATTGAAGCCTGAGTATCGTCACGTCTATGGTAAATCCCGAGTACGTGCCGAGAGTTCCGGGCGTGAGCATGGTTACCGTTACCTGTTTTACGCCGTGTCCGACGCCGCAGCGCAATCGACCGCCATGGCATTTTCGCGGTGACTATGCCGCCGGCCCAGCCCCAGACATAGCCCCAGCCAGATCAACGCCAGCGGAATGCTGACCACGGCGATACCCGCCGAGGCCAAGCCGAGGGTGCGCGTCATCAGCCCGAACAGCGAACCCGACACCGCATCGCCGCCGCGAAAAACCACCGTGTCGACGAAGTTCTGGGCGCGATATTTCTCGTCCGGTTCGACCAGGGTATAGAGAACGCGCATAGCGGGACTGGCGAGGGAAAACGTGATGGCGCGCTCCGCCACCACGATGGCGACGATCACCCACAGCACCGGCGCGATGGCCAGCGCGGCAAAACCAATGATTGCCGCCGCCGGCAGCAGGCCTGCGGCGATGCCGACGCCGAAGCGCTTGATGATCGCGCCGGTCGCCAGCACCTGGATGAGGATTGTCGACACGCTGACGGCAAGATCCATGCGCGCGAATAACTGCACACGCTCAGCCCTGTCGGTGATGGCTAAACCGACGATGCCGGCCTGCTCGAGGTAGAAGAATGTCGACACCACGTTGGCAACGAGTATCGCCAGCGCGATCTGGAACAGATACGGCGAACGCCAAACTTGCAGCGCGCCTTTGAACAGGCTTTCGTTCGGCACCTCGGCCGCCGCATGTGTGCGTTTGCCGGCGAACGCTGCGCGTACGCGCAAGGCTGCCATGAGCGCGAGGCCTAGAAAAACTGCCGACACCAGCAACAGATTGTCCGGCCCGATCAGCGGCACCAACGCTTGCGCGATGAACGGCCCGACGATGCCGCCGACACTACCGCCGGCAGCGATCAAACCGTACAACCGCTTGGCTTGCGCGCTGCCCCAGTGCTCGCTCATGACGATCCAGAACAACGAAATCGCGAACAGATTGAAAACACTGCCCCAGACAAAGAAGCTCTGCGCCAACACCTTGCTTTGCCCCGCGCCGAGGGCCACGCGAAAGCCGATGAGATTGCAGATGAAGAAGACGTAGACCACCGGCACGATCAGCCGTCGCGGAACAGTGGTCACGATCTTGCCGAACACCGGCACGGCCGCCAGCATCACCAGGAACACATAAATAAAGATGCGCTCGAGCCCATCCTTGCCCGCCACCACCCCCATTTCGTCACGCACCGGACGCACGATGTAGTAAGCCGCCAATACGCAGAAGAAATAGACGAACGACCAGAGCAGACCGGCCCGCTCGTCACGCTCGACGGTGACGAGGCGTGCGAAAGTGGCGCGCGCACGCTCAGACATCGACACGCTCATGGTGCGGTCGTGCCGACGGCGTCGACAGCCTTTGGCAGGTTGTAAAAATTCACATCGTCACCTTTGCTGGATCTGGAGGCTGCCGGACGACAGGGGCCGCGCCGTGCAGCGCGGTTGAGCACGCACGACACCGGTCGGCAAGTCCATCGTCGTGGTATATGGCTCAAAAGACAGTCTGCAAGTTTGTCCGACCCAGTCGCCCACGGATGACAAACACTTATTCGAGGTGGGCGACACCAACCGGCCTGAGCAATGCGCACCGAACTCTTCGACTTCGAACTCCCCGACGAGCGCATCGCGCTCGAACCGGCGCGGCCGCGCGATGCGGCACGCCTGCTGGTCGTCCATCCCGGTGAGCCCCTGCAAGACCGCAGCGTGCGTAACTTGCCCGACTATTTTAGATCCGGCGACGCCCTGGTGGTCAACGACACACGGGTGATTGCAGCCGCCTTGGAAGGCACGCGGCGGCGCGGCGACGGCCCCACGGCCAACATCGCCGTGACGCTGATCAAGCGCGTCGACGATCACCGGTGGCGCGCCTTTGCCCGGCCGGCCAAGCGATTGCATGCCGGCGACCGCATCCAGTTCGGCCAAGCATCGGCGGGATCGGCCTGCCTGGCGGGCAGCCTCGATGCGACCGTGACTCTGAAGGCCGATGCCGGCGAAATCGAACTCGCGTTCGATTTTTCAGGGGCCGTGCTCGATGAGGCGATAGCGGCTGTCGGCGCGATGCCGTTGCCGCCGTACATTGCCCTGAAGCGTGGCACACGGTCTTCCGACGCTGGCGACTACCAGACGATATTCGCGGCCCGTGACGGCGCGGTCGCGGCCCCCACCGCCAGTCTCCATTTCACGAACGACCTCAAGTCCGCGATCATGGCGCGCGGCGTGTCGCTTCACACCGTCACTCTGCACGTCGGTGCCGGCACATTCCTGCCGGTCAAGGCCGACGACACCCAGGATCACCGCATGCACAGCGAATGGGGTGAAGTGTCACAAGCAACCGCCGCCGCCTTGAACGACGTCCACGCCCGGGGCGGACGCATCTTCGCGGCTGGCACGACGACGCTGCGCATTCTCGAAACCGCCAGCGGCAGCGACGGTGTGGTGCGGGCGTTCAGCGGCGATACCGCCATCTTCATCACGCCCGGTTATGCGTTCCGCACCGTCGATGCGCTGCTGACCAATTTCCATCTGCCGCGCTCGACCCTGTTTATGCTGGTGTCGGCATTCGCGGGGCTCGCTGTCATGCGGCGAGCCTACGCACACGCCATCGCCGAACGCTATCGCTTCTATTCCTACGGCGATGCATCGTTGCTGTTCCGCGCTGCATCTGCTGCCGACGCATCCGACGTTTGCTGTGCGATCCATGCGAAATAGTCCGCTGAGCCGGCGACCGGCCGCAGCGCCAGTAGTGCTGGCGTCTCGTAGGGGTGCAATCGCTTTGTCGCCTCGATCACCTGCTCGGTCAATGCGGCACGCGTCTTGACTATCATCACCACTTCCACGTCGCGATGGTGCTGCCCCCGCCAGCGATAGAGCGCCACCATACCGGGAATGATGTTGGCGCACGCAATCAAGTGCCGATCCAGCAACGCGTCAGCCGCCGCTTCGGCAGTCTCGCGGGTCGGGAAGGTGGTATAGATGAGAATGGGCTTGTCGCCGTCGTCGTCGTCGGGCTTGTCTTTTGCCATATGCTGCACCTCGTTTCAGGACTTCAGCCCATGCCAGCCCTCAAGATCCCAGCAGCCAAGGTCTACGAAAAGATCGCCCTTGTCGCCAGCGAAAGCCCCGAGGCACAATCGGCATTGCATCGGTTGGCCCACCGCTACGGCAATACATCCGCCGCCAAGGCCGACGCCATCGTCGCGCTCGGCGGTGACGGATTCATGCTCGAAACCCTGCACAAGCATATGCACGACAGCATTCCAATCTACGGCATGAACCGCGGATCGGTGGGCTTTCTGATGAACGAATATCGCGAGGACGATCTGGCCCAACGCATCGCGCATGCGGAGGTCAGCCGCATTCACCCCTTGAAAATGTTCGCCCACACCCGCGACGACAAGACCTTCGAAGGCCTCGCCATCAACGAAGTGTCGCTGTTTCGCCAGACCTATCAGGCAGCCAAGCTGCGGATTTCCATCGATGGCAAGGTGCGGCTCGACGAGCTTGCGTGCGACGGCCTGCTGGTCGCCACGCCGGCCGGATCAACAGCCTATAATCTTTCGGCGCATGGCCCGATTTTGCCGATCGACGCGCCGCTGCTGGCGCTAACGCCTATCAGCCCGTTCCGTCCGCGTCGCTGGCGTGGTGCGCTGCTGCCAAACGCAGCGCGGATCGCAATCGATGTGCTGGAAGGTGACAAGCGGCCGGTATCGGCTGTCGCCGACAACAGTGAGACACGCTATGTCGTGCGCGTCGAGATCGAGCAGGCCGCCCATATCGATCTGTTCATGATGTTCGACCCCGGTCACAGCCTGGACGAACGCATTCTTTCCGAGCAGTTTTTGTACTGAGACATACGCACAGTCTCAATGCGCGCGGCAGAGACGCACGAAAAGGCACGCCGCTCCGAAGTGCATTCGGTCGCATCGAGACTGTGGTTTTAATGGCCACACTGTGCCGAACCGCGCAAAACGGATCGTCCGGCAACACTGGGGAAAGCAAGCGAGGACTGCAACAATCGTCGTCGAACGCTTGAACGAACCTGCCGGATCGACACGAGAAACGGGGTGGCCACTCGATCGGTGGCCCTCGTCGGCTGGTCATTGGATGATGCACGACAGTCATGAAAAGTCGGTTAGCGGACAGCTCAAATCGGCAGCGCGCGGCGAACATCTGCTGTGCGCCAAGCGCAGCTGCGGACAAGGCCGGGGCTTCGCACGACTTTGTGCATCAAAGCGATTAGGCGTGGACGGCTCTTCAAGCGGCGTGTTGCAACGGAACTAAATCACCGGAGAAGGCAGCGGGGCGAGCGCCCTTCGGACCGCGGCGGCCCGCTTGGCCCCCGCTCTGTGCTGAACCGCAGAAAGCCGCTATTCGAGAGCGAGGATAAAATTTCGCACCACCGGATAGATTTCGCGCTCCCAGCGTTTTCCGTTGAACACACCGTAGTGACCGACGTTCGCCTGTAAATGATGGCGCTTGAGATGCGGACGCAGAGAGCTACAAAGATCGTGCGCGACCGCGGTCTGCCCGAGCCCGCAGATGTCGTCTCGGCCCCCCTCGACAGTCAGCAGCGCCGTGCGGCGGATGGCGCCGGGATCGACGACGGCGCCTCGATATTGAAGCAGGCCCTGCGCCAGGCAGGACCGCTGGAAAACTCGGTCGATCGTCTCGATGTAAAATTCCTCGGTCAGGTCGAGGACCGCAAAATATTCGTCGTAGAATGTTTTGATCTTGTCGGCCTCGGCGTGTTCTTTCGCGGCCAGATGGGAGTACATTTTGCGATGTGCGCTCACGTGGCGTTCGAGGTTCATGCTGATGAAGGCCGTCAGCTGGATGAAACCAGGATAGACGCGCCGCCCTGCGCCGGCAAAACGCGCCGGCACCCGCGCGATGACCGAGTTTTCAAACCAGCTGAGAGATTTCTTGACGGCAAGTTCATTGACCGATGTCGGGCTCTCGCGCGGATCGATGGGGCCGGCCATGAGGGTCATCGATCGCGGCGCAGCGGGATGATTGTCTTCCGCCATTACGGCAGCGGCGGCGAGTGTCTGCACACACGGTTGGCAGACCGCGAGGACGTGCGTGCCGGGACCGATCGCCTCGAGACACCGGATGATATAGCCGATGTAATCATCAATGCCAAAGCGGCCAGCCGACAGCGGAACCTCACGGGCATTGATCCAATCGGTGATGTAGACATCGTGATCGGCGAGAAGCGTGCGGACGGTGCCGCCAAGCAGCGTCGAGAAATGCCCCGACAACGGCGCAACGACCAGAACCCGCGGTTGCGGCGTGTCGGTGTCCTTGCGGAAATGCAGCAGGTTGGCGAATGGAAGCGCCAGCGCCACCTCCTCGGTGACGCGCGCGTCGGCATTGCCGACCCGGACCGTCTCGATCCCGAACGGCGGCCGACTGTGGCTCAGCTTGTAGCGCGACATCAACTCGAGCCCGGCCACGAACTGTCCCGGCATGTGCGAACCGAATGCGCCCCCCGTGAAGGCCGCAGTCATCGACAGCGAGCGTGTCGCCATCTCGCGGAACGGCGCAAGCATGTCGTCTTGCAGTTGGTAAGTGTCGTAAAGCATTCTGCCGCGCCTCGACCGCGTTAAGATGCAAGTCGCCGGATAAGTTTCTGGCGCGCACGGTTTGGGACTTACATCAAATGATAAGGCCTCGGAGGGCGGCAAACTTCAATGGTTAGGCATGCCTGTTGCTTAATCAGGTGAGCACAAAAAATAGGCTCTCAGGGGATTGGCGGACCGATGCAAAGTATGGATGAATAGTAGACATGGAACCTGCAACATTGACGATTTCGTCGAAAAACTATTCGTCCTGGTCGCTGCGCGGCTGGCTGCTGTGTCGCATGGCTGGTCTGGATTTCGATGAGCAGCGGCTCGCAGTCGACGATCCGGAGGCGCGTCAGGAACTTCTGCTGCTGTCGCCGTCCGTGCGCGTTCCGCGCCTCACCCATCGCGATATCGATGTCTGGGGCACGCTGGCGATCGGCGAGTATCTCAACGAAATAGCGCCCAACGCAAAGTTACTGCCTGCTGAACAAGCGCGCCGTGCCCATTGTCGGGCAATATCGGGCGAGATGCATTCGGGGTTTTATAATCTGCGATCCGCGTTGCCGATGAACCTCAAGGCACGGCATACCGCGTTCAAGATCTTCTCCGGCGCGCGCCCGGATATCGAGCGCATAAAAACAATCTGGGCTGATTGTCTCGATCGCTATGGCGGACCTTATCTGTTTGGGAATTTGACCATGGCGGATGCAATGTATGCGCCAGTCTGCACGCGCTTCCTGACCTACGCTGTTCCGCTCGAAGGTAAGCAGGCGGCCTATCGAGACCGTATCCTGGACTGGCCGCTGATGCATGAGTGGCTGGCCGACGCGCAATCGGAGCCCGACGAGATGATCGAACTCGAGGTCGAATTCTGAGGCCGGCATTGCACGTAAGCGGACGCCGGCCGGTCACGCCAACAATCACTTACCCGGCGTGAGTTTCACGGGCGCGTCCGCTGGCGTATCGGAATAGCCGTCGGCGAGACGCCGCACAGCCTCGGCGGGATCTTCAGCAACCGGCACCAGCTTTGCCTTAGCCGCTGATTTAGACGCCGGCTTGGGCTTGGACGGTGTCGTCGACCCCGTGCTGATCGATGCAGCGGCGGTGGCCGGCGCGCCTACCATCTGCTTGACCAGCGTGGCGTCGTCGTTGATTTCGTCAGGCGGCGCATTCTTGAAGATGACGCTCTTGGCGTCTTCCGACTTGCCTTGCAGCCCCAGCACCAGCGCCAGATTGTAGCCGACCTTGGGATCGGCGGTTTGGTCCGCCGACGCTTGCCGCAGCAACGGTTCGGCCTTCTCGGCGCGGCCGTCCATGGCATAGGCCAGCGCCAGATTGTTGAGCACGCTCGGCTGTCCCGGTGCCATTTGCAATGCCCGCTCGAACAGCGGGATCGCGTCGCGATACTTGCCCTGCTTGGCCAACACCGTGCCGCGCGCCGACGTGATTTTCCAGTCCGGCCTGACCGGATCGTCGGCCTGCATCAGCAGCCGTTCCGCCAATGCCACCTGATCCTGCTCAAGCGCCAGCCGGCCATATTCCGACGCCACCATCTTGTTGGCGGGGTTGGCGCTGTAGACCTGCTCGATCACCGCGAGTGCCTGCGTCTTGGCCCCCAGCGCCTTCAGGTTGCGCACATAGTTGACCGCCGCCTGCGCGTCTTTCGGGTTTTTATCGTACTGCTTGCCCCAATATTCGGTGGCTTTCTGCAACTCCGTCTGCGGCAGGCTGCCGGTCGCAATGTCAGATTGCTTGGGGGACTTGTCCGCAGCGCTGGTGAAGTCGAAAGGATTGGTCACGCTGGCGCAACCGCCGAGCGCCAGCGCCGCCGACACCGCAGCGCCGCACAGCATGCGCTGGAGCGTGGCAAATCCGACGCCGAAACGCTGCGAAAGTATCGGCTGCGCCGCAAAAAGCTCGTGCATGTCTCGGTCTCCGTGACGCAACATCTCGTGAAGCTGTGCGTGAATGGGCCAGAGACGCGAGGAACAGTCTGGCGGTGGAGCGACAATGCGCCATAGGCTTGAAAAATCCGTTAAGGTGCGTGCCGAATAAGGATAAGAAACCCCAGTCGCCTCAGCCCCCGATCGGATGACCTGAATTGCATGGCAAAAAAATCAGCATCTCCACCCGCTTCCGGCCCAACGCCATCCACGCTCCTTCCCCATGCAGCAACGTCGGTGATCTCGGCCGCCGATGCCGACGGCGCGCCGAGCCTGCCGATCTGGCTCATCCGCGAGGCGGCGGACCTGTCCCACCTGCCGGCGGCGCATCGGGCTTGGCTCACAGCCCAAGCCTTCAAGTCAGCCCAGCGCAAGCCGGTACTGCTGCCGGCCGCCGATGGTGGCATCTCCGGCGTCGTGGTCGGTGCGGCGGTTGTGTCCACGCCCGGACGGTCCCCCGATCCGATGGCACGCGCCGAACTTATCGCCGGCCTGCTGCCGCCCCAGTTGCCGCCCGGCCGCTCTCATTTCGCCTCGACCTTCGATGACCCGGCGCTGGCGGCCGTCGCCTGGGGCCTGGGTGCCTATCGCTTCCGCCGCTATAAATCCGGCGACGCCGATGCCGTGCCGCAACTCGTCGTTTCGCACGGTGTGGATGCGGTGACCGTGCGGGCCATCGTCGAGGCCACCGCGTTCGGCCGCGATCTCATCAATACGCCTGCCTGCGACATGGGCCCGGCCGAGATCGAAGACGCCACGCGTGCGCTGGCCGGCGTGCACGCAGCGAAAGTTTCCAGCATCGTCGGCGACTCCCTGCTGGCCGAGAATTTTCCACTTCTGCACGCGGTCGGCCGCGCCTCGCCGCGCGCACCCCGCCTCATCGACCTCGTCTGGCAGCCGAAAGGGCGCACCGGCACGCTGCCGCGCGTGACCTTGGTGGGCAAGGGCATCGCCTTCGATACCGGCGGCCTCGACCTCAAGCCGTCGTCAGGCATGTTGATCATGAAGAAGGACATGGGTGGTGCCGCAGCCGTCCTCGCGACCGCCCACATGATCATGTCAGCCAACCTGCCCATCCGCCTGCGGGTGCTGATCGCGGCCGCCGAAAACAGCGTTGCAGGCGACAGTTTCCGGCCTCTCGACGTGATCAAGTCGCGCGCCGGCCTGACGGTCGAAATCGGCAACACCGATGCCGAAGGCCGCTTGGTGCTTGCCGATGCCATGGCCTTGGCCGACGAGGAAAGTCCGGACCTGCTGATGACGTTCGCCACTTTGACCGGTGCCGCCCGAGTTGCGCTCGGCCCGGACCTGCCACCCTTCTTCTGCGACGACGAAGACTTCGCCGCCGACATCGCCGCCGCCGGCTTGTCGGTCGCCGATCCGGTGTGGCGCTTGCCGTTCTGGTCGTCCTACGACGCGGGCCTCGAAAGCGCGGTCGCCGACATCAACAACGTCGCCGATGGCCCGTTCGCCGGTGCCATCATCGCTGCTCTGTTTCTGCGCCGCTTCGTCAAGAACAGCCGAAGATATGCCCACTTCGACATCTACGGCTGGCGGCCGGCTCCCAAAGCCCTCGGCCCCAAGGGCGGCGAGGTCAATGCCGCACGCGCCGCTTTCGCGCTGCTGGCAAAGCTTTACACCTGACCGGAGGTGACATCATGAGCCCTGCCACGCCCAGCGACACCGCACAGCTCAAACCGCTCGATCGCCGCCTGCATGCGTTCCGGCCCGATCTCGCCGACATCCGTCTCGAAAATCGCGTCGCATCCGCGCGGTTCGTCGAAGGCACCATCATGCAGGTGCGGTCCCCGCTCGCGCCGATGCGCAAGGCCCCTGATCCCGCCCTCGGCATCGAAAACGAAGCCCTGCTCGGTGAACTCGTGACGGTGTTCGATGGCGCCGGCGGCTGGAGCTGGGGCCAACTGAAACGCGACGGCTACGTCGGCTATTTCCCCACCGCCGCACTCGCCACCGAGATCACGCCCCCCACCCATCGCATCAAGGTATCAGCCACCTTCGTCTATCCCGCCCCCGACATCAAACAGCCACCCACCGCCCACCTCAGCCTCGGCGCGGCGTTCGCGGTGACAGCCACCACCCCTGACGAGCGCTTCGTCGAACTCGCGCACGGCGGTTTCGTCTACGCGCGCCACGCAGCCCCCCTGACAATCCTCGCCCGCGATTTCGTCGAAGTCGCCGAACAGATGATTTACACGCCGTATCTGTGGGGCGGACGCTCCCGCCTGGGCCTTGATTGTTCCGGTCTGGTGCAGGTGGCTCTGGAAGCGGCCGGCATACCCTGCCCGCGCGACACAGACATGGCGGCGGCGGCCTTGGGTGAGGCAGTGCCTGTGCTGGCTAATCTTGACGGCCTCGAGCGCGGCGATATCGTCTATTGGCCCGGCCATTGCGGGATCATGATCGATGGCATGATGTTGCTGCACGCCAACGGCCATCACATGTCGACGGTGATCGAACCGCTGTCACAGGCCACCCGGCGTATTCGCAAGGCAGGTGGCGGCAACACCGCCTCGGGTCCCGACATCAGCACAATCAGGCGTTTGCCATCAGCCACGGCGGTATCCTGATAATGCCTGCGATTCCCGCCACGGAGAAGCTCGCTGGCGGGCTTTTGATCAAACCCGCACACCCCCTCGACGTGTTGGTAAACGCCGGTCTCGCACCACCGGAGGAGGTTTAAATCATATTCAGCTACCTCAGGATGCATTTGACTCCTGGCTGTCCTGCGACGCGGTATTCTCGCGTCGTATCCCAATGATCTCACGTCATGACATTCAAAATCGTTCCGCCCGCAAAGGCCGCGATCGCGTCGGCGGCCTGGCTGAGATTGCCGTCCGGCGTCAGGCCTGAACTTTTGCGCGGCCTGAGATCGTGGTCGCCATCACCGATCCAGCCGATCTCGATGGCCTGGGATAACCGGTAGCCGTCAACGTCATTCCGGTCGCCGAGCGAATCACGTTCGCCTTGCACGATCAACGTCGGACATCGCATATCAGCCAGATGCGCCGTCCGCAGCTTGTCCGATTGCTTGGCCGGATGAAACGGATAGCCGACGCAAATGCACCCCGCGATACGCCCAGCCGCCCACTCCGCATCCGCGACCAGGCTCGCCACGCGCCCACCCATCGACTTGCCGCCGATCAGCAACTTTGCCTGCGGGTAGCGCTGCACGACGCCGGCAATAACGCTGCGGTATTCCGCTTCCAACACCGGCATCTTCGGTGGTGGTTGACGCTTCTCGCTCAGCCGCCGCGCCGCCATGTAGCCAAACTCGAATCGCACCACGCCCACACCGCGCGCAACCAGCAGCGCCGTCATGGCGTGCATGAAGTCGCTGTCCATCGGTGCACCCGCGCCGTGCGCAAAAATAAACAGCGGCGCGCCGCTCCGGTCGACCTTGTCGCCATCGATTTTCCAGCGATCGTCTGCAGCCTCGCTCATCGACCAACCTCCAGCGAAAAGCCTCGTGCATTCCCCCTTTTAAACACCGCAGCCTATGTTACGCTTCGGCGGGGTATCGATACGCCA
>JANXYD010000433.1 GCA_025350265.1 Hyphomicrobiaceae bacterium
ACGGTGCAAGCCTTCACGCCGGATTTGCGGACCGACCGTCGCGAGCGCTCGGCTGTCGAAGCCGAATTGCGCCAAGCCATCGAAAAGCGACACCTGAACCTGCAGTATCAACCGATCTACGCGATGCGCACCCAGCAGATAGCGGGTTACGAAGCCGTTGTGAAATGGGATCATCCTCGGCTCGGTAAACTCGATCCGGCCACCACGGTGCCGTTCGCGGAAAAATCCGACCTGCCGGTCAAGCTCGCCGCAGCCGTAATTGCGATGGCTGTCGATGACCTCAAGCGCTGGCACGCAGTCTATGATCGGGCCGAGGCACCACTGACCGTCAGCGTCAACGTGATCAGCCACCAAGTGCTGAGCAGTGCTTTCGTCAAGGAGGTCACCACGATCCTCGCGGCAGCCGGCTTGCCCAAGGGTTGCCTGCGTTTGGAAGTGACGGAGGCTCTCGTGATGGAGAACCCGGAGCATGCGTCCAACATTCTTGGCGATCTGGCGGCTTCCGGCGCGGGTCTTTCGTTGGACGATTTCGGAACCGGCTATTCATCACTGACCTACCTGAACATATTTCCGTTCGACGCCATCAAAATCGATCACGCGCTGGTGCAGGGTAGCAGTGAGGCCGGCAACGTCTCGGCGATACTGCGCTCAGTGGTGGC
The DNA here is from genome assembly GCA_025350265.1 of Hyphomicrobiaceae bacterium. GTDB lineage: Bacteria > Pseudomonadota > Alphaproteobacteria > Rhizobiales > Hyphomicrobiaceae > JABFRJ01. The sequence continues at coordinate 660 of JANXYD010000433.1, forward strand.
GCTGGCCCACGAGCTCGGGAAAAAGGTGGTCGCGGAAGGGATCGACAACGAGCAGGACGCGGTGGCCCTGCGTGCGCTTGGCTGTGAATACGCGCAAGGCAGTTATTATGAATTGCCACAGTCGGCCCGCGAAGTGACGCAAGCGCTCAAGGACCTTCGCAAGTCCGAGCGACGCGCCAAGCCTGGCGGCTTATTCAAGCTGCAGCAGCGAATGCACGCACGCCAGATCGTTGCTGCGGCCGCGCCGAGCGACCAAGCGACGACAGCGGCAACCGTAGCGGCTGCTCCGGTACGCGCCGTGGCGACCAAACAATCGTCAAAGCTTGCGCCGGCAGCACGGTTGGTGGCGCGCCAGACGCCGCGGGTCGCGGCGACCGCACGGCCGGGCATGCCGCCCCGGATGCCGGCACCCCCGGCCGCAGCTGTGGCAGTCGCCGTTGTCCCGCCGCGTCCGCCCCTACGCCATGCGCCGCCACCGATGGCCAATCCGGCACCGCCGCAACAGCAGACTGCGGCGATGGCCGCGAGCGCAAGTCTCGCCGAACTCGGGGCACAAATGGCTATGGGAACCGCATCCCAGGCAGCGCCTGCGGGCTTCACGTTCGCCGAGCCAAATCCGAGGATGATGCCGGCATCGATGCGAAATGCGCCGGTCCCGCCGGCTGCCCCGGCTGCTGCTCCGATACCACCCCAATATCAGCAGCCGCCACTGCCCGCGCCAACGTCGATGCCTGGAGCTGGTTACTTCGAACTGCCGCCGCGCGCACCGCTGCCGGCCGTCGATCTGTCGATGCTGCCGCCCGGCATTGCCGCCAGCCTCGCCCTGCTCGCCGGGCAAGCTGTACCCGCGCATGCGTCGGAGTCGGACGCCGCCGCAGGCACACGCCCCACTACGGCCGAAGATCCGCTCGCGCGTTTCATGCGGCCGGCGACGGCGCGGCGCGGCTGATCAAAACTCACACCGCAATTCACAGAACCAAGGAAATCCAACGATGGACCCGCAAATTCAACGCCTCGTCGTCACGGCCATCTTCGGCATCCTGGCCGGCTGGCTCGGCAGCTTCGTTGTGGGCAGCCCGCGCGGCGGGTTGATCGGCTATCTCATCGCTGGCGTGCTGGGCTCGTTCGTCGGCAGCTATCTGTTCCAGGCGATGGGCTGGCGAACGGGGCTCGGAGGCTTCCTGGACAATATCGTGCAAGCGGCAATCGGTGCTGCCATCGTACTGCTGGTCGCCAAGATATTCCTGGCCTGAGCTGGCGACGCTCAACCAAAACCGCCGATCACACTCGTTCCGGAATAGCCAATGCGCGCCGCACTCGATCTCATCCTCAGTGGTGCCACGGTCGTCAATCACGATGGCACTGGCGTTCGCGATATCGGCATTCACAATGGTCGGATCGCGGCGATCGGCAATCTCGCAACGGCGCAGGCCGTCGAAGTTCTCGATGCGCGAGGACTGCACATCCTGCCCGGCGTCATCGATAGCCAGGTGCATTTCCGCGAGCCGGGGCTGACGCACAAGGAAGACCTCGAAAGCGGCAGCCGGGCCGCCGTGATGGGCGGCGTCGTCGGCGTATTCGAGATGCCGAACACCAAGCCGCTCACCACGTCGGCTGCGACGCTGGCCGCCAAGGTTGCCGCTGCAAAAAACCGCATGTACTGTGACTTCGCGTTCTACGTCGGCGGCACGCGCGACAACATCGGCGACATTCCCGAGCTTGAAAAATTGGAAGGCTCAGCCGGCATTAAGGTCTTCATGGGCTCGTCAACGGGCGATCTGCTGGTCGACGACGAACCGCACTTAGACCGCATCATTGGTGCCATCACGCGCCGCGCGGCGTTTCATGCTGAAGACGAGGCGCGGCTGATTTCGCGCATGCATCTCCGTCGTCCCGGCGATGCCGCGTCACATCCCGAGTGGCGCGACGAACAGGTCGCGTTGATCGCCACGCAGCGACTGGTAACGCTCGCCGAAAAGCATCGCCGCCGCGTGCACGTGCTGCATATCTCGACCGCTGAGGAAATCGCCTTTCTTGGACACCATCGCGATTGGGCCAGCGTCGAGGTCACGCCGCATCATCTCACGCTCGCAGCGCCTGAGTGCTATGAGCGCCTCGGTACATATGCGCAGATGAACCCGCCGGTGCGGGGGGCACGGCATCG
>JANXYD010000453.1 GCA_025350265.1 Hyphomicrobiaceae bacterium
CGCCCTGTCGCTGTTGACCGGCGGTGCCGCAACCGCAGCCTTCGCATTCCCGCCGACAACCGCCACCGAGAAGTAAGTTTTGCGGAACAAAAACCGCCGCTGGCTGCACGCCAGCGGCGGTTTTTTTGCGCCCTCAATCGAGGAATGGATCGCGCATCAGAATGGTGTCGTCACGCTCGGGGCTGGTCGACAACAACGTAACGGGGCAGCCGATCAGCTCCTCGATGCGCTTGACGTATTTAATCGCGGCTGCGGGCAGGTCGCCCCAACTGCGTTTGCCGGCCGTCGACGATTGCCAGCCCGGCATGGTCTCGTAGATCGGCTGAACGCGCGCCTGCTGGTTCATGCCGGCGGGCAGACGGTCGAACTTCTGGCCATCGAGTTCATAGCCGACGCAGATTTTCAGCTCGGCGAGCGGATCGAGAATATCCAGCTTCGTCAATGCGATACCATCGATGCCGGCGACCTTCACAACTTGCCGCACGAGGACCGCATCAAACCACCCGCAACGGCGCTTGCGACCGGTGTTAACGCCGAATTCTTTGCCGCGCTGGCCGATCAATTCACCGATTTCGTCGTGCAATTCAGTGGGGAAGGGCCCCGAGCCGACGCGGGTTGTGTAAGCTTTGGCGAGGCCCAGCACGGTTCCGATGGATTTCGGACCGATGCCCGATCCGGCCGCCGCCTGCGCGGCAATGGTGTTGGATGACGTGACGTACGGGTAGGTGCCGTGATCGATATCGAGCAGCGCGCCCTGTGCGCCTTCGAACAGGATGCGTTTGCCTTGCTGGCGCGCTTCGTCCAGCACGGCCCACACGGTCGCGATGTAGGGAATGATCGACGGCGCGATTTCGGTCAGTTCGGCGGTGAGCATGTCTTTAGAAATTTCCGGCTGGCCGAGGCCCCGTCGCAGCGCGTTGTGGTGGACGAGCAGGCGATCGATCTTGGGGCCGAGATTTTGCAGATTGCGGAGGTCCTGCACGCGGATGGCACGGCGGCCGACCTTATCCTCATAAGCGGGACCGATGCCGCGACCGGTGGTGCCGATCTTCTGGCCACCCGCTGCCTCCTCGCGCAGCTGATCGAGTTCGCGATGCAGTGGCAAGATGAGCGTGGCGTTCTCGGCGACCTTCAGATTGTCCGGACCGACGTACACGCCTTGCGCGCGAATGCCGTCGATTTCTTTTTTCAGATGCCAGGGATCGACGACGACGCCGTTGCCGATCACCGAGAGTTTACCCGGCCGCACGACGCCCGACGGCAGCAGCGCCAGCTTGTAGGTGACGCCATTGATGACGAGGGTGTGGCCGGCGTTGTGGCCACCCTGAAAGCGCACGATGATGTCGGCGCGCTCCGACAGCCAATCGACGATCTTGCCTTTGCCCTCGTCGCCCCACTGAGCGCCCATCACAACGACGTTTGCCATGACCATCCTCTGTCGGTGAGTGCCGGGCAATGGTTTGTCCCGACACGAAAAAAGGGCGCAGCCCTCGCGAGGCAGCGCCCTTTTCGGTGCTTATAACCGAGCAGCCGGGAGACGCAAGGTGAGATTTGCGGATTTGTGACGGGTTTGTCGTGCCGGGTGTGCGAGGCAAGTTGGGGGGGGTAGTCTGCCAGGCAAGGGCGAGGAGCAGGCATCGCTGGCAAGAACGCAGGCGGCCACCTAACGCGCGCGCCCCCAAAAACTCATCGCTTTCGCGCAAAAATCGTCTCGAATTGTAAATAAAAAAACGGGGTGCGGCCAAGGCTGCACCCCGTTCAGGTCTCTGGTCAGGCATGGGTCGACGTTGGGAGAGCGTCAGGCGTAGTCGAACTGATCAACGCAAGTGTCAGGCCAGCGGAAGGCTTACTTCGAAAGCCGCAGCGCCGAAATCTTCTGCGCGATGTCGTTGAACGCGGCGAACAGCTGGTCGCCGTCCTGCGCCTGATAGAAATGGCTGTCGTCGCTGGCGCAGGCCTTCAGCGTGTCGGCGGCAGCTGCATTGTCGCCCGCCGCAATGAAGCCGACGGTGTAGATGGCGATGCCTTTTGCTTTCATCGCGTCGCACAAGGCCACGGCGCGGGCGCGTGATTGAACCCCGAACGTGCCACCAAATTCGGTCCCGTCGTTCATGCCGCCGACCGTATTGTAAATGCCGTCGGTCATCAGGATGGCGATCTTGCGGGTCGTGCTGTCACCGTAGGCGGCGGGCTTGCTGGCTGACGGCCATACCGGCGACCAGTTCGGCGAGATCAGGCCCCACGCCCAGGTCGTGCCGAGATGGCCCGACGTCCAACCGCCGGGTGCCAGCGCATTGACGGTCGGCTGCAGCTTGCTGCGATCACTCGACAGCGCGGTAACGGTGGCATTGGCCGGGCAGGGCGGCGCGATGGCGTTGGCGCGGCCGAGATCGCTGACGGTCTTCAGGCTGTCGGAGCCGGCAGGTATCGCATCCGTTGCGTCGTTGTAAGTGCTGCGGCGTTCGTACACACAGCCACCCGGCGCGCTGCCGCCGGTGACGGCGCTGGCGTAGGTGCCTGCGTTGACGCCGGCCGCGAACGGCGCGATGCCGACGCGGAAGTTGGCGCCGCCGTTACCCGTCGTCGGCAGCAGGATGTCGAGTAGCTTGTTGGTGGCCAATTTCAGGCTGTCGATCTTGCGTGCGCCGTTGATGCTGTCGTTCATCGAACCGGTGACGTCTAGCTGCAAAGCTACTTCGACATTCTGGTTCTGCTCGTTGAACACTGCGGTGGCGGTTTGCGGCACCTGGATCGTGTTGATACCGGCAACGCGGGCGAACGTCGTCTGCAGCTCAGACTTTACATTCACCGTGATGCCCGTGCCCGTATCGGTCAGCGCCAGGTCAAAGCCCGTCACGGTGATGAGCTTGGCGGCACCCTTCAGGTTGGCATCGAGAAACGCGTGGGCGAGCGGGCTGATCTGGGCTGCGTCCATTCCTTCGGTACGCATCTTCTTGGTCGCATAAAGCGTGGTGGCGTCCACCGCACTCGTCAGATACGAGCGCGCCAGCGCTATGCGGCCGATGTCGATTGCGCAGCCCACGAACAGAAGCAGGCTCATCAGCATCAAGCCGAATACGATGGCCACCGAGCCGTGTTCGTTGGCGGCAAAAGCGGCAACATTGAAGCGATGCGACTGAGAGGTGCGTGCAGTACCAACCGACATGTCTAACTCCGTAGGTCAAAGGCTGAGCCGTTGAAACGGAGTGGTGCAATCGTGATGCCGTTAGCGCCGGTGCGGCCGGGCCGCCCGCCAGACTATATGAATGAACCGTCAGTGATTGTATCAACCGTGCACAGCCGATGCCGGTGTTCCATAAATGTTCCGGCTTCGCGCCCGGATTTTCTGACAGCGACGCAAAATCCGCGTCCGTTGCCGACACCGCGGTTAGTCCCGTTAGCGCTACGCAACATGTGCCGCTTTGGCACGTCTCAAAAATCTGACACGATACCTGCCTTTTCCCAGTCCCCGTATCGTACCGGATCGGGACCGGCCTGCCCGCCGACTTCGGCAGGTTTGTCGGACGTGGATTCGGTGACGCGGCGGCGGCGCTCGTCGGCTTCCGCCAGCGCGCGTTGAGCCTGCGGCGTCAAAATGCGGGGTGGTGTCGTCGGCACGTCGGTCATCGTCTGAAGTCCCAGGATCACATTCTGCAGTTGCCGTCGATAATAGGCCACTGGCCGATAGATGTGTAGGCTGGGTCAAGCCTCAGCGCGACCCGGCGCACCAAGAGCCAACGCGGCCGTTGGCGCAACACTCCTTGACCCAGCATCACTTTTGCGCCGCGACCGCCAACCGGGCAATCGTTTCCATGATCAAGTTCTTGCGGTCGAGATTGAGCGCCATGGCCTCCGCCTTCGCGGCGGCAATCTCAGACCACGCCGCAGCAAACGCCGCTACCCGATCGCCGCCCATCACCCCGCGCGCCAGC
>JANXYD010000487.1 GCA_025350265.1 Hyphomicrobiaceae bacterium
CGATGCCGGCAAGCACGTCCTATGCGAAAAACCGCTGGCGGCAACCGAGGCCGAGGCCAAGGCGATGTTTTCTGCGGCAGCGCGCAACGGCGTTCATCTGGTCGAGGCCTATCCCTATCTTGCCCAACCGATGACGATAGAGGCGCGGAAGCTGGTGGCCACGGGCGCGATCGGCAAACTGCAGTTGATACGCGCTAGCTTCGGCGTTCCGTTCTCCGACCCGAACAACATCCGCCTGATCGCCGACCTCGCCGGTGGCGCTGTAATGGACGTCGGCAGTTACGCCGCAAGTTTCATCAGGGTGATGGCGGGCGAACGTCCAAAACGTGTACACGCCGTGGCTCGCTGGGGCGTGACGGGGGTCGATATGCAGTTGGCAGGCACGTTCGAGTTCCCCAGCGGCCTGTTGGCGCAGATCGGTGCCAGCTTCACGACCGGCTATCATCGCCATGGCCAGGTGTGCGGCGACGCCGGAACGATCGAGACGATGTTTCTCAATCATCCGCCGATCGGCGGGCCGGCCGTGTTCCAGGTTCGGCATGGAGCCACGGGCATCTCGCCTGTGGAGACCATACCAGTGGCTGAAGGAAATGGATTTTTAGCAGAAGCAGAATCGTTCGCACGCTTAGTGGCGACAGGCGATAAGCAAGCCTGGACCGGGGCCACGCCACAGGAATCCATCGACATCGCAGCGATGCTGACGGCACTGCTGCAAAGCGCCCGACAGGATGCCTCCGTCGCGATGTGATCGGACCGGTAGCCTGATTGCGACGTTGGTCGAAATGTCCTGCAGCGCTCATTGAACTTCACAACCACGAAGGACACTCAAAAAAACTTTGTTTCAAGTGTAATTGAGCTTTGCAGGTTCGTACCTGTGCGCGCTGCGAAATTCGGGCGGATAAAGTTATTGGAAGTCTCTGGTTGACTGTTTCGGAGTGACCACAGGATAAAAAATTCTGACCTCCGGTAAGATCCACTCGAATGGCGGATGACGCCAGCGCACGTGACTTGAGGACAGCCCTTCGACGCATCTGTTGACCGCATTCCCCTGCCTTGCCACAGTCTCTCCATCGCACGCACAAGGCACGGAGCCCCCGCCATGAAAGATTTTGCCGCACGTATCGCGGTCGTCACTGGCGGCGGCACTGGCATGGGGCGCGAACTTGTCCGCCAACTGATCGCCGAAGGGTGTCACGTCGCCACTTGCGATGTGTCCCAGCAAGCCCTCGATAAAACCAAGCAGCTCTGCGAATCCGCCAGCCTGCCGCAAGGCACCCGCATCACCACCCATTTGGCCGACGTTTCCGACGAGGCCCAGGTCCAGCGCTTCCGCGCCGAATTAGCAACCCAGCACGCAACCGGCCATATCAATCTCTTATTCAATAACGCCGGCATCGGCGGCGGCGGCAGCTTCGTCACCGACGGTCGCGAACAATGGGAAAAAACCTTCAACGTCTGTTGGGGCGGCGTCTACAATTGCGCCCGTGCTTTCATGCCCATGCTGGTCAAGGCCGATGCCGGCCACATCATCAATACCTCGAGCGTCAACGGCTTCTGGGCCTCGATCGGTCCAGGCATTCCGCACTCGGCTTACAGCGCCGCCAAATTCGCCGTGAAAGGCTTTTCCGAAGCGCTGATCGGCGATCTCCGCACCACCGCCCCGCACGTCCACGTGTCGGTCGTCATGCCCGGCCACATCGGCACACAGATTGTCGCCAACTCGCGCAAACTGCACACTGGCAACGATAGCGACATCCTCACCGAAGCCGACATTGCCCGCGCGCGCGCCCGCATGTCCAAGGTCAATCCCGCCGCAGCCAACCTGCCGGATGCGGAAATTCAGCGCCTATCGGCCGAACGCGAACTGAGCTTCACAGACGATGCACCGATGACTGCAGCCGAGGCAGCCGCCATCATTCTCGCTGGCGTCAAGTCGGATCGCTGGCGCATTCTCGTCGGAAAGGACGCTGAATTGCTCGACGCGCGCGTGCGCCAGAATCCGGAAGCTGCCTACGAGCCCGAGTTCTTCGAGCGCTTCGCCGCCGACGCCGGCTGGCGTCTCGGTGGCCCGCCGACCGCGAAACCAAAAGCCTGAGTTTCACACGCCGATTTTCCGCCAAGCTCTTTCCGAGCGCCCTCCATGTTGCAGAACCGCTGGTCCATTCTTGCGCTTATTTTCCTGGTGCGCGTCGGCATGGGGCTGCAGTTTCAGGCGGTGCCCGCCCTCGCGCCGCTGTTCCTGACTGAATACCACGTCGGCATCGCCGACATCGGCCTGCTGATCGGTCTCTACTTCGCGCCGGGCGTTCTGCTGGCACTCCCCGGCGGTGCCATCGGCAAGCGCTACGGCGACAAGCCGGTCGTGTTACTCGGCCTCGCACTGATGATCGCCGGTGGTCTCGTGATGGCGTTCGGCACCACCTGGACGGCACAACTCGCCGGACGCCTCATCGCCGGGGTCGGCGGCATCCTGCTCAACGTGCTGATGTCGAAAATGATCACCGACTGGTTCGCCGGCAGAGAAATAGCGACGGCGATGGGCATCTACGTCAATTCCTGGCCATTCGGTATCGCACTCGCACTCGTCTCGTTGCCATGGTTGGCCAGCGCCGGTGGCTTGCAATGGGCGCTGCTCGGCGTGACCGTCTATCTCGCGCTCGGCTTTGTCGCGCTCGCCGCACTCTATCGCGCGCCGCCCGAACAAGCCGTTGCCATGGCCGGGCAGACCGGCCGCCCGCAAGGCCGCGCGTTGTCATCCATCCTGACGGCGGGAACAATCTGGGCCTTCTATAACGCCTCACTTGCCATGGTGTTCAGCTTCGGACCGCTGATGCTGGCGCAACGCGGTTGGACGGTTGCCGCGGCCAGTTCAGCTGTCAGCGTCGTGTTGTGGCTGGTGACGCTTTCGGTGCCGGCCGGCGGCATTCTGGCCGATCGCACCGGCCGCCCGTCATGGATACTCGTCGGCGGCATCATCGTATTCGCCGGCGGACTGCTGATCGCGCCACGTGTCGACAACGTGCTGCCCACCTTCGTCATCCTCGGGCTTCTCTCCGGCCTCTCCGCCGGGCCGATCATGAGTTTGCCAGCCCGCGTCCTCACACCCGCCACGCGGGCCATCGGCATGGGCATTTTCTTCACCGTATTTTACGCGATGCAACTGATCGCGCCGTGGCTGGCCGGAAAACTCGCAGCCTCTGCCGGCACGGCCGGCATCACCTTTGATTTCGGCGCCGCCCTGCTCTGCATGTGCCTGGCGCTGCACGTCCTGTTCTGGAAACTGGCCACGCCCGCGACAGCGGCAAAGGCGGCCACGTAAAACAGGGTTCGAACCAGCTTCACCCGCGCCCCAGCAACCCCAACTCGAACGTCATTCCCGACAGCGTCTCCCCGCGTCCGGCCGCCAGATACAGCGCCAACTGCGCCACATCTGCTTCCGAGCCCGACGCCGGCCGCGTCACCAGGCCGAGCACGTCCGGCGCAACCGCATTGAAACGAATACCTTTATCGGCCCAGGCTTCGGCCTCCGCCCGCGTCATGGCGGCCAATGTCGAGCGCACCACTTGCGCAAATGCCCGCTCGCCCTGCGTCGCCTCGGCCGACAACGTCGCAACCGTCAGGATCACGCCATTGGTCATCAGCAGACGCATCCGATTGGCCGCGACCCGTGACACCAGGCACGCCTTCAGCAATACATCCGACACCCGCGTTTCGATCGCCTCATAGCTTCCGCCCGCGTCCAGCGCGCCGCCGTCCAGATGCACGACGTTGACGACCATGTCCAAGCCGCCGAACTCGGCGACCGCGCTGCGTGCGAACGTCAAAATTTCATCATTGGTTTTCATCGTTGTGACGTGCACCGAAAGTTCGGCCGCGTCCGGCGCCAGCATTTCCGCCAGCGCTTGCATGACCGGGCTGACCTCGTCGCATTGCAGGATCACCCGCGCGCCCGCCTCGACGAAGCTGCGCGCCACATCGATCCCCGTCCGCGATGTAATTCCGCTGACCAGCACGCGCTTGCCAGCAAGCGCGCGCTCCGGCGCATCCAAATTCATGCCGAAGTCGAAGGCACCCGTGTCGGAAATCAACATATGAGGCTCCCTGGAAACGCAACTGCCAATCCGGTTCGATCCGGCCCGACGGCGCATCTCGATGTGATGCGGCCATCTCGCGCGATTCGCCCTAACGAGACCTTTATGCGCCATCGATTCGGGCGGCCGGCGGACTCAAAAGCGGCGACCTCTCAACGATCCCCAGGCGGGATTGTGGCAGCGCCACCCCGTGAACAAATCGAAAACGCAACCCCGCCGCCAAACGCACCTGCACTAGCTGCGGCCAAGTGCAGACACCTACCGCATCTTGTTTTAAGCCTTGATGGTTGCATGCACGCCGCCGCGCGCAAAGAGTATTCGTGGTTGCAAAGATAATTTTTGCCGGTTCACGCGGAAATGATCACTGCAACCTGCTCCGTGATTGGCAACGGCCTGTGCCGACACCTACATTGGGGCGAAGGCTTCGGAGGATTGACCCATGACACGCCGTAAATTTTCGTTGGCAGCGTTTGGTGCTGGACTGGGCTTGACGACGCGTTGGCCCACCGCCGCGCACGCCTCAGGTGCCAAGGAGACGTTCGCCATGACCAAGACTGCAGCAGAATGGAAAAAGACGCTCACCCCCGAGCAGTTTTACGTGTTGCGCGAGCATGGCACCGAGCGCGCCGGCACCAGCCCGCTCGACAAGAACTACGTTCCGGGAACTTATGCCTGCGCCGGTTGCGCTCAACCCGTGTTCGCGTCCGACACCAAGTTCGATAGCGGCACCGGCTGGCCCAGCTTTTATGCGCCGATCGACAAAGCCGTCGCGATGTCCACCGACCGCAGCTTGTTCATGGCCCGCACCGAGGTGCATTGTGCAAACTGCGGCGGCCACCTCGGCCATGTCTTCGACGACGGCCCCAAACCGACCGGCAAACGCTTCTGCATGAATGGCGTCGCCATGACATTTAAATCGGCATGATCGTCACGCGATTTGCAGGGCGGCACCCAGTGATGGCTGGGTCCTAGGCACGTCATGGCGGAGCTATGCTGCGAATGGACTCCTAGGATGACAGTGCTGGCGCGCGAGTGTTTGGCCACGTGGGCGTTGCAGCGCTCCAATGTCATCCTACCCCTTGTGGGTAGGACCCAGGGTGACCGCGTAAATCGACAGTGCCATTTGTGCCTCAAGCCTTCGCGGCCTTGGCTTTTTCTTCTGCCACCAGTTCCTTCTTGGACAATTTGCCCACGGCGGTCTTCGGCAGCGAAGCACGGAATTCGAGATGCGCGGGCTGTTCGTACTTCGCGACCTTGTCGGCGAGGAACGCGCGCAGTTCGTCGAGCGTGAATTCCTTGGCCCCCGGTTTCAGCGCCACGAACGCCTTCGCAGCTTCCCCCCGATAGCCGTCCGGCACGCCGATCACCGTCACCTCGCCCACCGACGGATGCTCGTACATCGCCTCCTCGATATGGCGCGGATAAACGTTGAACCCGCCTGAAATGATCATGTCCTTCTTGCGATCGACGATGGTGAAATAGCCGTCTGGATCCATCGTGCCCATGTCGCCGGTCAGCAGATAGCCATCGACGAACGCCTTGGCGTTTTCCTCCGGCCTGTTGTGATAGCCGGTGATCACGTTCGGCCCCTTGATGCGGATCTCGCCAACCTCGCCCGGCGGCAGGACCTTGCGCGGATCGTCGAGCGCGACGATATCCATGTAGAT
>JANXYD010000052.1 GCA_025350265.1 Hyphomicrobiaceae bacterium
TGCCGTAGCGCATGACGCCCGAGCGCTCCGCAGCGGTGCCGATCAGGAAGCCGGGAATATCGACAAAATGGACGACCGGCAGATGGAACGTCTGCGCCAGATCCACCAGCCGGATCGCCTTGCGGCAGGCATCGGCGGTCCACGCGCCGCCGTAATGATAAGGATCGCTGGCGAGGATCGCTGTCGGCCAACCGTCGAGCCGGGCCAGCCCCGAAATAACCGAGCGGCCCCAGCCCTTGCCGATCTCGAAGAAGCTTCCCGCGTCCAGCACAGACGTTAAAATCGGCCTGATACGGTAGACTTGGCGCGCATCACGCGGCACGGCACCGAGCAGCTTGGCGTCGGCGCGATCGGCCGGATCAGAGGTGTCGCCCCTCGGCGGCAACGCGTGCACGTTCGACGGCAGATACGACAGAAACTGCCGCGCCCGGGCAAAGGCTTCAGCTTCGCTCGCCACCTCGTCGTCGATGGTGCCATTCCTGGCGTGGATGGATGAGCCGCCAAGCTCCTCCTTGGTCACCGTCTCGCCGATGCGGGCCACCACCGGCGGCCCGGCGGCGAAGAGTTGCGACGTGCCCTTGACCATCATCGAATAGTGGCTGGCGCAGACCCGCGCCGACCCCATGCCTGCGACCGATCCCAGCCCCAATGCCACCATCGGCACCTCGCTCATCGCATCGAGAATTTCGGTCATGTCGGGCACATCGGGCAGATAAGTGCGGCCGAGCGTCTCCAGATGCTTGACCGATCCACCGCCGCCCGTACCGTCGACCAGACGGACCAGCGGCATCCGCCAGCGCGCGGCTTCCGTCTCGGCGAACTTGAACTTATCCCTGAGGCCACCGTCGTTGGCCCCGCCCCGCACCGTGAAATCATCGCCGGTGACGAAAACCGTCCGGCCATCGATCTTAGCGCGCCCGCACACCACGTTGGCCGGCGTGAAGCCGACCAGCTTGCCATCGGCGTCGTAATCGGGAAAGCCCGCCAGCCCGCCGATTTCGGCGAACGAGCCGGGATCGACCAGGCCTTCGATGCGCTCACGCACGGTCAACTTGCCGTTGCCGCGATGCCGCGCGACCTTGTCGGCCCCGCCCAATCCCTCGGCTAATTGCCGCCGACGCGCGATGTCGTCGAGTTCCGGTGTCCACGTCATCGCTCAACCCTCTAAAGTCCTGAAGAGTCGTGATCGCGAAGTTCGTCTGAGTATCCGGCAGTGCTTATCGAACTTCGCGATCGATAAGGACGCGATAAATATCAATGATTTCTGGTATGGTTCAGACTTGCAAATTCGTGTCCTGGCACGCGACTGAATTCGACGAACGTGCCAATCATCACACGAGCGCCAGCAAAGCTTGGCCTTCCTTGACCGTCGCGCCCTCTTCGACAAGCCACTTGGCGACCCTGCCCGTCTGCTCGGCGATGACTGGAATATGCATTTTCATGGCATCGATCATCGCCACCTCCGTATCATCGGTGATGAACTCGCCGACGGCCACCATGCGCTTCAGCAGCTGGCCGCCGACGGTCGCTTCGATTACCTTGGCCATGTGTACTTGCCTCTGAAGATCGCAGTGGTTGCAATCTGCGGCGTACCCGCGCATTTAGCAAGAACCACCGAACCATGTGTCATACCGCTGCGACGGGTAGCGCGTCCGCCACCTGCCCCGCCCCGATCCGATTGCCGAAGCCCTGCCCGGGTGCTGCCGAAAACAGCGCCCGCGTGTACTCGTGTTGCGGCTGGGAGAAGACCGCGGCGGTCGGCCCCGTCTCGACCACGACGCCGCGCTGCATCACCGCGATGCGATCGCAAATCTGCGCCGCGACGCGCAGATCGTGGGTGATGAACAGCACCGCCAGATCGAATTTCTTACGCACCGCGTCGAGCAATTGCAGCACTTGCGCCTGCACCGACACATCGAGCGCCGACACCGGCTCGTCGCCGATCAACAACGTGGGTTCCATGGCGAGCGCCCGCGCGATTGCGATGCGTTGCCGCTGGCCGCCCGAAAACTGATGTGGAAAGCGATCGAGCGCATCCGGCGATAAGCCCACCAGCCCCATCAAGTCACGCGCACGTGCGATGGCATCGGCGTGCGGTAGGCCGAAATTGACCGGCCCCTCGATGATCGACTGCCCCACCGTGCGGCGCGGATTGAGCGACCGATAGGGGTCCTGAAACACAATCTGCACGCGCCGCCGGTAGGGCCGCAACGAGCGTTCCGACATGCGCGCGATATCGACCCCATCGATGTCGATGCGTCCCGACGTCGGATCGACCAGTCGCGCGATGCAGCGCGCCACAGTCGACTTGCCCGAGCCGGATTCGCCCACGATACCCAGCGTCTCGCCGCGCCGGATCTCGAACGAAACGTCGGTCACAGCCTTCACCACCCGCGCCGCCGGTTGCAAGAAACCGCGCTTGCCGTAGGTCTTGTTCAACGCCACCGTTTCGAGCGTGACGGGCGCGGTTATCGCCGTGCGCACCGGCGGTACCAGACTAGGCACCGCGCCGATCAGCATCTTGGTGTAGGCCTCGCGCGGGGCTGACAAAATTGCCGCCTTGCTGCCCTGCTCGACGATGCGCCCCTTCTGCATTACCACGACGCGATCGGCGATCTCCGATACAACGCCGAAATCGTGCGTGATGAACAGCACGCCGGTGTTGCGCCGCTGCTGCATTTCGCGGATCAACTTGAGGATCTGCGCTTGCGTGGTCACGTCGAGCGCCGTCGTCGGCTCGTCGGCGATCAGCACCGCCGGATCGAGCACCAGCGCCATGGCGATCATCACGCGCTGCCGCTGCCCGCCGGACAACTGATGGGGATAGGCATCCGCCATCTGCTCGGGATCAGGCAAATGCACGCTGCGCATCACCTCCAGCACCCGCGCGCGCCGACCCTTGGCGTCGAGATCGGTGTGAATTTCCAGCACTTCCGCGATCTGGTCGCCGCAACGTTCAACCGGGTTGAGCGCCGTCATCGGCTCCTGAAACACCATCGCCACGCGCTTGCCGCGCACCGCCCGCATCTCAGATGGCGATTTGGTGGTCAGTTCATCGCCTTCGAGTTTGATCGAGCCTGAGGCGATCATCAGTTGCCCCTTCGGCAGCAAGGCCATGACCGCTTGCGACGTGACCGATTTGCCCGAGCCGGATTCCCCGACCACGCAGACGATTTCGCCGGGCATGACCTGCAGCGAGACCTGCTCGATGGCATTCGTCCGATCGCCGCCGCTGTCGGCAATGGCAACGGTCAGGTCTCGGATCTCAAGTACGGGCGATGCCATCGGCGGTTCCGGAAACAATGTTGCTTACAACCGCTTCGCGAGTTTGGGATCGAGTGTATCGCGCAGGCCGTCGCCGAGCATGTTGACGGCCAGCACCGTCACCGCCAGCATCACGCCGGGATAAAAAATGTTGTGCGGGAAGAGATAGAATACGTCGCGCCCGGCCGCCATCACGTTACCCCAGGTGGGCACGTCCGGCGGCACGCCCACGCCCAGAAACGACAGGATCGCCTCGACCAAAATGGCCGAGGCACAAATGAAAGTTCCCTGCACGATCATCGGCGCGATCGTATTGGGCATGATGTGCCGCCACAGGATCTTGAGCGTCGGCGTGCCCACGGTGATCGCCGCCTCGACGTAGGGCTCTTCGCGGACCGACAGCACCACCGAACGCACCAACCGCACCACGCGCGGAATTTCGGGAATTGTGATCGCCAAGATCACCGCGCCGATTCCGGCCCGGAACAGCGATACCAGCGAAATGGCGAGCAGAATGGCGGGGATTGCCATCAACCCGTCCATTACCCGCATGACAATCGGATCGAGCCAGCGGATGTAACCTGAGAACAGCCCTATGATCAGCCCGCCGAAAATGGAAAACACCGCGACCGTCACGCCGACAAACAGCGAGATCCGCGCGCCATAGAGCACGCGGCTGTAAACGTCGCGCCCCAGCAGATCCGTGCCCAGCCGGTGCATCACCTGCACCTTGTTGCCGTCGTCGTCGCGCCTGGTCACAATGGTGCCCGGCGGCTTGTTGCGACCGGATGGATTGATCTCGGTCGGGCTCATGGTGCCGAGCCACGGTGCCGCCGCGCCAAGTGCGATCATCAGCAGCACCACTATCCCGCCGATGACGACGCTCGGATTACGGAACGCCCGCATCATGCCGCTTTGTGGCTTGCGCGCTCGCGGCACGGTCGGCTGCGGCAAACTATCGGCTGTCATTGGCGTTTCGCTCTTCACACGCAGTTACCTTGCATAACGGCATATTCAATGGTCGTCATGGATGAGCCGTGCGGCAGTCGTGGATGCGGCCCTGCACGCGTCAATATCGGATCCTCGGGTCCAGTACGCTGTAGATCACGTCGACAGCCAGATTGATCATCACGTACACCACCGAGAACAGCAGGATCACCGCCTGGATTACGGGGAAGTCGCGCGCCAAGACCGCTTCGACCGTCAACCGCCCCAGCCCGGGTATGGAATAAACGCTCTCCGTCACCACCACGCCGCCGATCAGCAGCGCGATGCCGAGGCCGATGACCGTCACGATCGGCACGGCCGCATTGCGCAGCGCATGGCGGAACAAGACCCGCCGCTCGATCTGGCCTTTGGCGCGCGCGGTCCGCACGTAATCCTCAGACAGAACTTCCAGCATGCTCGCGCGCGTCATGCGTGCAATCAGCGCGATATAGACCACCGAGAGCGTCAACGTCGGGAGGATGATATGCTGCGCCCACGGCCCAAACCCGTCTGCAAGGCGATTATAACCGTTGCTCGGCAGCCATCTGAGTTCGCGCGCGAACACATACAGCAGGCAATAGCCGATGACGAATACCGGCACCGAAAACCCGAGCACCGAAAAGCCCATCATCAGCCGGTCGATCCAACTCCCGTGTAAGCGAGCCGCGATCACGCCGAGCGGCACCGCCACCAGAATGGCCAGCACGATCGTGCAGAGTGCCAATGCCAACGTCGGCTCGACCCGGTCGGCGATCAGTTCGGCAACCGTCTTCTTGAAATAGAAGCTCTCGCCGAAATCGCCATGGAGCAGCTTGCCGGTCCAGATGAAAAATTGAGTATAGATCGGCTCATCCAGCCCCAGCTTGGCACGAATGCCCGCGACCTGCTCGGCAGTCGCTGTGTCGCCAGCGATGATCGCCGCCGGATCCGATGGGGTCAGCCGCAACAGCAAAAACGCGAACAGCGCCACCGTAATCAGCACGGGTATGGTCGCGAGCAGACGGCGGAGGATGAATGCAAACATCGATCAATCCAACATCCGGTCTTGCACGCGCACCGGCAACCCGTCGATGCTGTGGGTGCGCTTGGCGATCTTGGCCAGCCGCTCGGCCGGGTCTTGCTGCGCATGATACTTCGACAGCGTCGCCCGGTCCTTGTCGAACGTCATCAACGGCACGCCCCAACCGCAACTCGTCTGCACACTCTCGACGTCGATGACGAAGATCTGACGCGTGCCAGGAAGCAGCGCAAATTGCGGTGCCAACGTCGGCCACGCTTCGTCCTGGGGCAGCACCGCACGACCGCGGCCATAAATACGAAGGATCAAGGCCGGCTGATCGAACGCACAGAACATGACGGTGATGCGCCCGTCGGCGGCGAGATGCGCATTGGTCTCGTTGCCGGAACCGCCGACGTCGAGATAGCCGACCTTGGACGGCGACAGTACCCGGAAACAATCCATGCCCTTGGGGCTGAGATTGATCCGCCCACCCTCGGCAGCCGTGGCCACGAAGACCACCGGCTGCCTTGCGATGAAGGCACGGTGCTCATCGCCGAGCGTCTCGAAAAACTCTGCCATTGCAACCTCCTCACTGATCCATTGCGTTGGGTTGGGACGCCTTCGGCGACTGTGACCCAACGCGGCCGGCTCTGGTGTTTGCCGTTGTTGGGTTACGCGCCAAGCGGCGCTAACCCAACCTACGCCCGTTGCGCCCGTTCGCGCGTGAAGCCCCAACATGAGGTCGTCACTTGATATCGATATTCCAGAACACAGGCACGGCAGCGTTGACGATACCAGTCAGCGCCTTGCGATGTGCGATCGGCTGCAGCCACTCGCCGAGCGGAATGAACGGCGTCACTTCGATGACGCGTTTCTGGGCGGCCTCGGCCAGCACTTTCTGCTTGGCAGGATCGGTCTCGCGAGCGAAGTCGGCGCGGATTTTCTCGAGCACGTCGTCGCAGACCGCGCCATAAGCTGCCTTGTCGCAATTGGCGTTCAACATCGCAGCCGACACCGGATTAATTACATCGGTGGCGAACCACGCCGTCAGGAAAGCGTGCCACCCGCCTTTGGACGGTTCATCCTTCTTCGACCGTCGCTGAATAACCGAGGCCCAGTCCATCGACTGCATATCGACCTTGAACCCGGCCTTTTCCATCAACGCCTTGGCCGTCGGCGCGAGGTTGGTCAGCACCTTAAGGTCGGTCGAATGCATGAGCACGATGGGCGTGCCGTCATAGCCCGACTCCTTAAGCAACTCCTGCGCCTTCTTCATGTTCGACGTCAGCAATCCGTCCATGCCGGCGCTCGACGAGAAAGGCGTGCCGCAAATGAAGATGGCCTTGCATTCCTTGATGTAGTCCGGGTTGCCTATGGTCGCCATCAAGAAGTCTTCTTGATTGAACGCGTACCATAACGCCTGTTTGACCTTCGGATTATCGAACGGCTTCTGCTGCGAGTTCGGCCGGAATACGAATTGGCCCTTGAGGTTCGGGCTCTCGAACAACGCGACGCTGTCGGATTTCTTCAGGATCGGGAACAGGTCGTGGCTCGGCTGCTCGATGTAATCGATATCGCCAGCGACGAGCGCCGTCACAACCTGCTGCGGATCCGAGATCACTTTCCACTCGACCCGGTCGACGTTGACGACCTTGCCACCGGCCAGGCCCGAGGGCGGCTCGCTGCGCGGCTTGTACTTGTCGAACTTGACGTAGACGGCCTTGTCGCCGGGCTTCCACTCGTCCTTCTTGAAGACGAACGGACCCGAGCCGATGAACTCTGAAATTTGCGTCTTGCCGTCGGTGGCTGCGATCCGCGCCGGCATGATGAAGGGCGCGACGCCGGATGGCTTGCCGAGTGCCAACAGCACCAGCCCGGTCGGCGACTTCAGCTTGATGACGATGGTCTTGGCGTCGGACGCCGTGATGCTGTCGACGAACGTCATCAGCGTGATGCCCAGCGCATCCACCGACGCCCAGCGCTTCAGCGAGGCGACACAATCTTCCGCCGTGACCTGCGCGCCGTCGTGAAACATCAAGCCATCGCGCAGCGTCACGGTGTGCGTCAACTGATCGTCGGATACCTTGTAGGCGTCGGCCATTTGCGGCTTGATATCGCCCTTCTCGTCAGTGGCAAACAGCGTGTCATAGATCATGTAGCCATGGTTGCGCGAAATGTAGGCCGTGCTCCAGATCGGATCCACAGCCTTGAGATCGGCGTGCATGACTGCCCGGATCACCTTCTCGGCGTGGGCCAGCGTCACGTTGCCCATGACGGCTGCCAGCGCGCCAGCCGCGAGCATGCTGCGGCGCAGCCCGCTGAATTTCGACGTACCCATGATTCCTCCCGTAAACGGCCGCTTCGGCAGCCAAGACCACCCGCAACCGATTGCTCCCCCGGCCGCAGTTGACCGGAGTTAGCACCGGCTCCCAAGGGAAAGTAAAGATCCGAAGTGGCCGACGTTTGAGCGGACACGGCGAAACATCATCATCGCCTCGGCCGGCAGACCTCGGCGAACACTAAATGTCGTCCGAACACTGCCAAGGGCGCACCTCTGCGGATGAACCGAAAATAACGGCGCGTTCAAGCCTGCGTTAGCTGAGCGCCCAACTAGGGCCTGATCGCCAAGGCATAACTCTCGTCATGCCCCGCAGCGGGGCGCCACGAAATTCCCAGAGGGAAACGCCATGAAAAAGATGCTCTCGATTGCCGCCCTGTCGCTTGTGATCGCAGCTCCCGCCTTCGCGCAGGATGCAAAGCCGGTGGTCACCAGCCCGACCGCTCCGATCGCCGCCAAGCCCGACGCCGGCAAGGTTGCAGCTCCCGTCACGACCCCGGCCATCACCACCCCCGCCGGCACCCAGGCCGCAGCCCCCGTCGGCAAGCCTGCCGACGTCAAGGCCCCGGCCGCGCCCGTGACAGCCGCCACGACGCCGGCACCGGCGACCACACCCGCCATCAAGACCGGTGAAGCTCCGAAGATGGATGCCGGCAAGCCCACGACCCCGGCCGCCGCCGTCGTGACTGGCGACAAGAAGTCCGAAGCACCGAAGATCGACGTCAAGCCGATGGGTGTCGGTGCTCCGAAGGTCGACGACAAGACCGCCCCGAAGATGGACGCCGTCAAGCCGATCGATAGCAAGCCGGCCGACGTCAAGAAGCAGTAAGCGGTCCAAACGATACAGCACGGTCGGAACAGGCTCCCCCCAGCACGAACCGACCTGTCTGCAGCGAAGCCTCGGCGGTACCCCGCCGAGGCTTTTGTCTCTTTGGGCCTCACGCGCTGGTCGCGCTCCGGCCGGGGCGGCCTACCGGCCGACGCCGCGAGATGCGGCTACGTGCGGCTATGCCGCAATTTCGCTTCGCGTGGCCACACCCACCTGTGGCGGTGCCACATCCACCTGCGGCTTGGCCGCACGTAGGCGACCGCCGTCGGCCGGAAGGCCGCCCCGGCCGGAGCGCGACAAGCGCGTGAGGCCCAAGCACGTGCTAGCGCGTGAGGCCAAAAGCTATTAATTAGGCGCATGAACCAGATCAGCCCTACCGACACAATCGCTGGCGCCAAGCATCGCCCATCGGGGCACCCGGCCGTTATATCCGGCAAAATCGGGGTGCTGCTGCTCAATCTTGGAACGCCCGACGGCACGGGATATTGGCCGATGCGGCGCTATCTTAAGCAATTCCTGTCCGATCGGCGCGTGATCGAATTGCCGCGGATACTGTGGTGGCCGATTCTCAACCTGGTGATCCTCAGCATCCGTCCCGGCCGCAAGGGTCGCGACTATGCCGCCATCTGGAACAACGAGTGCGACGAAGGCCCGCTCAAAACCATCACGCGCGACCAAGCCGAAGGGCTGGCTGATGCCATGTCGGCACACTCCAACGTCATCGTCGATTGGGCCATGCGTTATGCCAACCCCTCGACGGAGAGCCGCATCAAGGCACTGCACGCGCTAGGCTGCGAACGTATCTTACTGGTGCCGCTCTACCCGCAATATGCTGCCGCCACGACCGCGACCGCCAACGACGAAGCGTTTCGCGCGCTCATGAAACTGCGCTGGCAGCCGGCGCTCCGCACCGCGCCCGCCTATGCCGACGATCCCGTCTATATCGACGCGCTGGCCCAATCGATCCGCACGCATCTGGCAGGATTGGCGTACGAACCTGAAGTCGTGCTCGCGTCGTACCACGGCATGCCGCAGAGATATCTGGAGCGCGGCGATCCCTATTATTGCCAGTGCATGAAAACCTCGCGGCTGCTGCTTGATGCGCTCGGCTGGCGCAAGGAGCGCTTGCTGACCACTTTCCAATCGCGCTTCGGCAATGATGCGTGGCTGCAGCCCTACACCGACAAGACCGTCATCGCCCTGGCGAAGGCCGGCACCAAGCGCATCGCCGTGGCGGCCCCGGGCTTTTCAGCCGACTGCCTGGAAACGCTGGAGGAACTGGATGTCGAAAATCGCGGCTATTTCCTCGACAACGGCGGCACCGACTTCAGTTACATCCCCGCCCTGAATGCCAGCACCCCAGGCATGACGGTGATCGAAACTCTCGTCCGCCGCGAACTGGCTGGCTGGCTTTAGATCCAACGGCAGTCGTGCCGCGTGGCGTGTCGCGGCGCAACGTCAAACCAGCGCACGTTTCATCATGGCCTTGACGACGAGTGGATGGATCAGGCCAACGGGCCCCATGTAAATGTGGCCGAGACGATTGTGCACTTTCACGACGGTTGAGACGATATAGCTATGCGCGCCGTTCCTATGCGATTTCAGCAGGGAGACCCGAACGTCCAGGTGACGATCGTCAATACCGAGCAACAACTCGCGATCGGATTGGTCCAGGATGTTGAAGATACCCAATCGATCTCCTACAGCATACGACTTGGCCGGTCGATCATCGGCGGCCTTCATGCCACCAACGTCCTTGAGTCCGAGGCTTCGTGCAATGCGGTTTCTCAAGGTCATGGCCATGCCGACCCACGGAGGCGTCGCGCGGGACGCACGCAGGAAAATTTCCGTTGGCGATAGCGAAGCGTCTTGCAAGGGTGCCTCATACGCATCGTAGAAATCTGCGGCAGCCAAACAAGACTGAAGTACGCTATCGTCAGGGATAGAGGTTGTGATGACTTGGGTCATTACGTGCACCCGAAACTTGCGGCAGGAGAAGGCACCGAAGGCTGATCTCGTCAATCAACCGAGGTTGATCGAGCCCCCACACTACGCAAAGCCGGCCGTCGCGCGCATGCGACATTTTCCGTCGTGACCGGAAGCGCTCAGTCTGCGGTGCGGGTTTCGCGGTCCGCCACGGCGCGTTCGATGCGCGGGTCCGGCAGCAACCACATCAACGCCACCAGCGCGTAGGCCGTCACCGCAGCCCATGGCCGCACGAAGGCTAGGCCGATGCCGGCGGCGTACAGCACCAGCGACAGCTTGCCTTTGAAATCGCGGCCGACCGCGCGCGCGAGCAACGAATTGTCGACATGCGCGGCAATCAGCACCCGCTGCAAAATGGTGTAGCCAATGGCCGGCATCAGCAGCACGATACCATAGATCGCGGTCGGCAATGTCGCAAAATGCGTTTCGCCCATCCACGCCGTCGCAAACGGCACCAGCGACAGCCAGAACAGCAAGAACATGTTGGCCCACAGCGTCGCGCCGTTGATGCGCCGCACCGGCTCCAGCATGTGATGGTGGTTGTTCCAGTAGATCGCCACATACACGAAGCTCAGCAC
>JANXYD010000061.1 GCA_025350265.1 Hyphomicrobiaceae bacterium
AGGTGTATGGAAGGGGGTCACTAAGTGTGAAATGATTATATATCTGCGCCGAAAATTCAAATACATGCAACAAGCCAGCAGGGCATTGTAAACCGTGGGGCTTATACTTTCCAGAAACCACACTGGATGGGTACATGATGATACCGAGTGGTGTGGAGGAGCGCATTATTCATTGTGTACTGTTGGACAACCACGTGTGAATAAAACATGGTGAAACAGACAAGGGCAAAGACGCAAAAGGAATGCACAGCTGTAAAAGCTGGTGTTGATGACGGTGCAGCGAAGTACAAGCAAACCAGATCCGGAAAGCGTCGGGAAGAAGATGTTCTGCGTCCAATAAGCACGGATGGAAATAAGGAAAGTAGTGCCGTGTTTGTTGAGAAGACTTCGACTGACGGTGCGCTTAGGTATCCTGATAGTGACGATAGTGACGAAGAGGACACTAATCAAGACATGGATGGTATAGACGTGTCTGAGTCGGAGGAAGAGGCGAAAGGCGGCATGGATGAAGATAACGAAAAAGTTGTACACAACATGAACGATGAAAACGGTCATGAAGATAATTGTGGTAAGTGCGTTTTCGTCCGTACGTGTTTGTGTTGCTCTTGAGTCTCACAAACTTTCAGGTTCCGAGACAGTTGTTCAACAGTGATTCGCATTGGAAACTGTCCCGGACAAAGAAAACAACAGAGACGGCGACGACGACGACGAAGATGCAATGGCGGTAAGCCAGCGTATACAAGAATATCAAAAGCAGCATCTGTTGCTGTTTGGACGTGAGCAGCAGGGAGACGGTGGTTGTCCTGATCCACGTGACACTAGTGCGGCCGGGATCGAGGTGCCCAAAGTAGTAGATGGTGTAGTTGGAAAAAGCGACGTGACAGTACAGAGTTCTCTATCCGGAAATTCCAGTGGAAAACGGGCCTTGAAAGAGAAAACAAGTTACGAGGTACAAATTGATACATGGGTGTGGACTTCTTTGTTTCGCGACGTAAAAATGTACAACAAAGATCTTCAGCTATCGATGATAGTCCAACCTGCAAAGAGTTCTTAAAAGAGTTCAAAAAAGATGTTGAAAGCGAGGTTGAACAGGAAAATTTCTGGATGAAATATAAAATGCGGTTGCGTCGGGCATTGACACAACGGCGTGCAAATGTGAAGAGAGGTATTCTTGATCAATACTTGGGTAAGAAATTTGTATTGTACATCATGAACAATTGATGAAACTGGTGTATCTCATCTGTTTTTCTTGTTTAATTTTACAGAATGCCTCACTCATGACGGGAAGCGTGCAAGGTTTCCGAAGATGCCGACTATTGCTGAATTTCAAGAGGGACGCAAGAATAAGGATGCTTATTCATTTTTCTGTTACTTTTTCTTGCGCCGGACAATTGGCCATGCATCATTCAAGGACTATTTCGCGGGAGAGAATGCAAGCATTTCCGCGCTTTTCACCGAAAGCGACGAGGCCTTTGTTTTGGTCATTTTGGAAACCAGTGCAGAATTCTGGACAGCGCATGCGGAGGATCTCCGAAAAAAGGGGGGCACAAAAAACATTCAAGGAGATGGTGCTGCAAAACGGCGAAACAAAAAAGACAATGGTGACGGCGAAGATACTGAAAAGGCAACCTTTGTGAAAAGGTATAATGTGTTGCAAAAGCAGATGCGTGCAGAGCGAGAACAGAAGGAACTGTGTAATGAGTTCGACAAGCATTTCCGTGAGTATTTATACAAGACTTCAGGTGGGTTGTTTGGTGTGCCGAAAATGGATGAAAACGTAGCGGCACGTGCAAACAAAAAGGAGGAAGAAGAAGAGGAAGAGGTTGAGATTGTCTTTCGAGGAAAGAATGCAACTGCTGTGTAATGCAACGCATATACATGGAAAAACAATTGATTCGTAGAGTGATTGCATGATAATGAAATAGTTACCAACAATGGATTTTCATTATATTACATGGATTAGAAAGCTTGTAAAGAGTTTTTATTCAGGTACGGCACAAATGCTGTTGGTAATCATTCTTGTGTCGACTCGTCATTTGCAAGGTAATGCGGCACATTTGTTCGTGATAATTGTTTTTTTGGTGTACACCTGTATTTCAGCTTACGTTTGTTTTCTTTTCTTTCTTGTTATTTTGTTTGGTATGATGTCTTCTATTTATGATTACGAAGTACTTTGCTTTGTCATAGGGTGAAGTATTTCAATGAAGTACGGTACTGTTTAAGCGTTTGGGTTTTGCATGTTCAGCTTTACGTCGGCTTAACCTACCCTCTATTTAATTTACCACTTTAAGCACCAAAAGCTTAACGTTAAGCGTTGCTTGCTTAAAACCCGGTATAGATGTGATTCACACCATTGTTTTCATCAGCAGATGGACAACCAAACAGTCCACCGGACATCTTGAAAATGTAATTTACAAAAAAGGCATCAAACTGTTTGGTAACTGCAGCATCTTTTTTCACATCATTTTCACATGCCACCTGCCAATCGTTGTACAGCTGGATGAATCCTTCTTTTTCCG
>JANXYD010000065.1 GCA_025350265.1 Hyphomicrobiaceae bacterium
CGCACCTCCCAGATTTGCTCTGGGGCGCCCCGGGACGATTTTTCGCATGAAACCATTGCCGAATTACTCCATAGTCCAACGAAGATGCTGAAAAAACTGGGAATCTCGGGTGTGGCTCCGATCCGGCATCAGTCGCTCGACTTCGGAGAACGCTTGAACGTGATCACTGGCGACAATGGCGTCGGCAAGACGCTGGTGCTCGACCTTTGCTGGTACGCGCTCACCCGGACGTGGGTAGACAGCCAGGAGGTGATGGTCCGCCCTGCGCGGAACGAGATTGAGAGCGGCGAACCGCCTTGGTTGGTGTGGGATGTCGTCGGACGTTCGGGCACGATTGCAGAGGCGGGTGCAACGTTTGAGTTTCGGCGGCAGGGATGGGACCCTGGCGAATGGGTCCCTAGTGCGGGGCGACCGCCTATGCCTGGTGTCGTCCTCTATGCACGAGTCGACGGCGGATTCTCGGTCTGGGATCCACTGCGAAATTACTGGCGCCAGGGGGAGAGCTCCGCTGACAAGGTGGACCCATACCACTTTTCGCGCGAGCAAGTGTGGCGTGGGTTGCGCGATATAGGTTCAAAGGATGGGCGAAACCTGTGCAACGGACTCCTTCGCGATGTGGAGACTTGGCGCCTCAAAGGCAACGGGGCTTTCGAGACGCTCAAGAAAGTCTTGGTCCGTCTGTCGTCCGACAAATCCGAGGAGCTTTCTATCGGTGCTGCGGTCCAAGTTCGGTTGGGGGACGAGGACTTAGTACCGACACTGCACACCTCCTACGGCTCGATTCCAATGACGCAGGCGGCGGCAGGGGTAAAACGGGTGCTCGCCCTTGCATATCTGCTGGTGTGGGCGCGCGAAGCGCATTTGCGCGCGGCGGAACTGCTGGGCGAGGCCCCTGAGGATCGAATGGTTCTACTCTTCGACGAAGTGGAGGCCCACCTTCACCCCAAGTGGCAACGGGTCTTCCTTCCCGCCCTGTCCGATGTTGTATCCTCTTTGCTGCGTGAGGAAGGAATGCGAAGCGTGCAGATCATTGCCACCACGCATGCGCCGTTGGTATTGGCCTCCATTGAACCGATCTTCGACGAAAGTCGTGACAAGCTGTGGACCTTTGAACTCTCAGCGGATCATCAGGCGCGCTTAGTCTCACGCCCTTGGGCCATGCAGGGCGACGCGACGAAATGGCTGGTCTCGGAGTCATTCGGGTTGAAGCAGGCGCGATCCATCGAAGCGCAGGAGGCCATCGAGGCGGCGGAGGCGTGGATGCGTGGCGATATTCAGGCGCTTCCAGTTGGCCTGGGATCACCGCAGGCAATTGATGCAAAGCTGAGGCGTGTACTCGCCGGTCATGATCGGTTTTGGCCCAGGTGGATCGTTCACTCCGGTCAGCATTTCGGGGAGGTGGTGCAGTGATTCCAGTTGATATGGTGGCCGAGCCCCAGGGATTCGCCGACGCTCGGCTCAGCGGCCTCAATTGGCTTGCCACTCACCCCAATGATCCAGAAAAACCAGTACGTCCGCCGCCTCATTGGAGCCCGTTCCTTAGACCGCTCCGGGAGGGGTTTTTCCGTCGTTGCGGCTACACCGCAATTTATGAACCCGTAGGTACGGTAGATCATTTCAACTCGGTGAGCGGCGACCGGACCAAGGCTTACGATTGGTCCAACTATCGTTTTTGCTCTGGTTGGATTAATAGCGCTAAGAAGCCATCCGGCGATGGGAAGTGGGTTGATCCCTATCGCGTGCCGGCCGGATGTTTCGAGGTGCAATTGCCAGATATGCAACTTCGTCCCGGATCAAACGTACCTCCGGACCTCGCCGATGCAGTGGCTTATACCCTGGCCCATCTTCCAATTCGCGACGACGAGAGGATCATCGAACTGCGCCGAGAGTGGTACGAGTATTTCAAAGACCAAGGGCTGCCGTTTGCACTGCTCGAGCGTATGGCACCCCAGGTGGCGGACGCTGTTCGACGATTCAACCTGAGCCGTGGCCGGCCCGAAGATTGCAAATTGAATCTTCCCTGATGGCCTCGGGCGGATTTTGTAATACGCTAGTTGGCGGAACGCTCGGTCGAATATTGGAGCCAAACTCAAGCGGGAAGACAACGGGGTGCGAGGTAACAGTCGGCTTCCGTTGCCAAATAGGAGTGGCTCTGGAAGTTGCCGCCTGCAATCCCGCGATGGCTAGACTCCGGCTGATCCTACCTTTGGGCCGTCATCAACCGTTGGATTTGCCACAGATCATCGTCTTGGAGGCGGTAGACGGCACGCGCTTGCTTCAGACGATGGGTCCACGGCAATTGTCGCGCCAGTGGTGCGACTTTCTTGTCGTCCCGATAAGCTTCGAAAAACTGTCGCATCCGGAACAGGTCTCGACGTGTGAAACCGCGCTGCCCCGGAAATTCCCGAGCGATCGTCGCCGCCAACTCATCGAACAGACCATCGCCCCACTCGGCGCTG
>JANXYD010000106.1 GCA_025350265.1 Hyphomicrobiaceae bacterium
AACGGCAGGCCAACCTCATCAAGACGTGGGGCAAGAACGTCTACGTCAAGATTCCCGTCTCCAACACCAAGGGTGAAACCACTTATGGCCTCATTCGCCGGCTGTCCGAAGCGGGCACGCAAGTCAATCTGACGGCGCTCTTCACCAATGAGCAGGTGACAAAGGCCGTGGCAGCGCTGGGTGGGCTCGCGCCCGCTTGTATTTCGGTCTTCGCCGGCCGCATCGCCGACGCCGGCATCGACCCTATGCCGATGCTGAAGCAAATGCTCGCCGAAATGGCACCGCACAAAAACCTTGAGATGATCTGGGCCAGCCCACGCGAATCGTTCAACGTCATGCAAGCGCATGAGATCGGCTGCCACATCATCACCGCCACCAACGCCATCATCAAGAGTCTGCCGCTGTTCGGCAAGGATTTGGCCGAATACTCGCTCGACACGGTGAAAGCCTTCCGCAAAGACGCGATCGCAGCCGGTTTCACGTTGCCGGTCTGATCGATGTGGGGTCGATTGTCGGGGGCTTAGGTGGCCGCGCGTCTGACCTCCATTCTGTTGCTTGCTACTCGGAGGGAATGGCTGTAATTACCAGCCGCTGAGTTCGCGCCGGTGGGAGACATGACCGAAGCGCAGAGAACAGCCGTTTGGATCAGCGAAGTTTCGCAGTGGGACGTGCATCGTTGGGTCACTCAGTGACCGAGGGATGCGTCACAGTGCGGGGATCGTGTTCGTCAGCCGCGAACATACAGGTCCGGAGAGGTGGCAGAGTGGCTGAATGCACCGCACTCGAAATGCGGCATACCTGCAAGGGTATCGTGGGTTCAAATCCCACCCTCTCCGCCAGTTGCTCTCTAACAACCAGACAGTGACTTCCTGACGTCCGGTGGCTTGCATCCAGAGACAAAAAAGACTGGGAACCGCACGGGCACCCAGTCTTCAGCTAAGATCGATAGTGGGCCGTATCTAACTCAGCCATGATAGCGATAGCGGCCGCAGGTCGCGTCGAGATCGCGCTCGAGAGCACGGATGGTTTCGCGCTCACGGTGGTCGATGCGGCCGTCTTTTGCAGCGCGGCGCTCGTAGTCGTGCAAACGACGGGCTTTTTCCTGACAGACTGCGTGATGGCGCGCTTCGTACGGATAGCGCTCCTTGGCCCAAGGCGCATACTGCGC
Source organism: Hyphomicrobiaceae bacterium (assembly GCA_025350265.1). Lineage (GTDB taxonomy): Bacteria > Pseudomonadota > Alphaproteobacteria > Rhizobiales > Hyphomicrobiaceae > JABFRJ01. The sequence goes on from JANXYD010000106.1 coordinate 1,169, forward strand.
CGAGGCGGTCGTTGCACCGACGGCGAGCAGGCCGACGGCTGCGAGCAAGGTTTTCATGATTTCCTGTCCCCTGATAAAATGACGATCAGCATTTGATCGGTCCACCCACTATAGTCGCCGCCAGGGTGAATGCGAACTGAATGAAGTCGTGGACAAGAGTTTTGCCGTTTCGTGCACGGGTTGTGGCGAGAACGTGGCGGTTCACATTTCGATCAGCTTGCCGGGGTTCATGATGCCCAGGGGATCCAGCGCGCGTTTGATGGCGCGCTGCACGTCGAGTTCGACCGCGCTTTTGTAGTGCGTGTTCTCGGCCAGCTTGATGCGGCCGATGCCGTGTTCCGCACTGATCGATCCGCGATGGGCGATGACGATGTCGTGCACGATGCGATTGACGGCCTGATATTCTTGCATATAGCGGTCCTGTGTCCAGCCGACCGGGCGCACCGGATTGTAATGCAGGTTGCCGTCGCCGACGTGACCGAAACAGCAATGACGGATGCCGGGATAGGCTTTTTCGAGCGCGGCGTCGGCTTCGGCGACGAAGGCTGCGATGTCGGATACGGGGACGGAAATGTCGTGTGCGATCGAGCCACCGGCCGCGCGCTGACCTTCGGCCATGTCCTCGCGCATTTTCCAGAGCTTCTTCGATTGCTGGGTCGATCCGGCGATGATCGCGTCTTGAGCGATGCCGTCTTCCATGGCCGAGGCGAGCGCCTCGGTCAGTGGTTCGTGCAGCGAGCCGGGTGCGCCCTGGCTGCTCACATCCATCAATACATACCACGGGTGCACGTCGCGCATCGGATCTTCGTTGCCGGGGACTCCCTGTATGGTGAAGTCGACGATGCTGCGACGGATCAATTCGAAGGCGGAAATAGCCTCGCCCATACGCTCCTTCATGCGCCCGAGCAGCGCCACGCCGGCAGCGGGACTTTCGACCGCGATCCAGGCGGTTTCGCTCGTGGTGGGTAGTGGAAACAGCCGCAGCACGGCCGCGGTGATGATGCCGAGGGTGCCCTCGCCGGCAATGAAAAGCTGCTTCAAGTCGTAGCCGGTGTTGTCTTTGCGCAAGCTGCGCAGACCGTCCCAGACGCGCCCGTCCGCTAGTACCACTTCGAGGCCGAGCACGAGGTTGCGCGTATTGCCATAGCGCAGAACCTGCACGCCGCCGGCGTTGGTGGAAATGTTACCGCCGATGCGGCAGGAGCCCTGCGCACCGAGGCTCAAGGGAAACAGCCGGTTTTTTGCAGTTGCCGCTTCCTGGATCGTTTGCAGCACCACGCCGGCGTCGACGGTGATCGTATCGTTGGCGAGGTCGATATTACGGATTTTGTTCAAGCGCTCGGTGCTGACGACGATCTCGCCCATCGTCTCGCGCGGCTGGCCGGCGAAGGTGAGCCCGGTATTGCCGCCTTGCGGCACGATGGCGATGCGGTGCTGACTGCAATAGGCGACGATTTCTGACACTTCAGCGGTCATTTTGGGTCGCAGCACCAACGGCGTGGTGCCGGTGTATCCGTAGCGCCAGCTCTGCCGGTAGGCGAGGGTGTCGCTGTCGCTCTCAAACCAGCCGCCCGGGCCGGCGATGGCCTTCAGTGCGTCCAGGTGGGACTGAGCAATCGTCGCGGGCGGAGGCGTGCTGGCTTTCATCACGGCGTGGTCTCGTTTATGGGAGGGTCAGATTGAGTATCCGCCTAACAGATCGACGGTGGCAATGACAGACGAACAACGGCCTTCCGCAACCGCGTCCGAGGCCATGGCAGCGATGATCGCTGCGCGACCGGTGCACGGGTTTCGCCGCATGCTCGGCTACAAGACGACGGTCTGGCGGGAGCGTCACAGCGAAGTCGTGCTGGCCATCGACGAGCGGCACGACAACAGCCACGGCATTGTGCACGGCGGCGTCTACGCCGCGATGTTGGACGCAGCGTTCGGCGGCGCGGTCGCCTTTTGCGGGCTGCCCGGCCGGACCAGGCTGGCCGTCACGATCACGCTGCAGACGACGTTCATCGCGCCTGCCCGCCGCGGCGTGCTGACGGCGTTCGGCGATGTCATCGGCGTTGAAGGACGAGTGGCTGCCTGTGTCGGGGAGGTGCGCCTCGACGATGGCACCGTATGCGCGACGGGGCAGGCTAGTTTCATGTATCTGCATGGAAGCGAGCAGCCCGAGGGCGTGCCGCAGTCGATGCGCGGGCAGAAGCTGTAACTATGTCGAGGGGAGGTTGCCGTGGACAAGCCGATCTATGTCTTGAATGGACCAAATTTGAATTTGCTCGGTGAGCGCGAGCCGCACATCTACGGCCACGAGACGCTGGCCGATGTGGAACGGCGATGCGTCGGCCGCGCCACGGGCCACAAGTTGGCGGTGCATTTCTTTCAGAGCAACTACGAAGGCGCGCTGGTCGAGAAGGTGCACGAGGCGCGCAAGCAGGCGGGCGGCATCATCATCAATCCAGCCGGGCTGAGCTTCGGCTCCATTCCGCTCTATGACGCGCTGAAGATGTTCGACGGGCCGAAGGTGGAGGTGCACATCTCCAACATTCATCAGCGCGAAGAGATCTATCACCGTTCGCTGGTGTCGAAGACCGCTAACGTGGTGATCTGTGGCGCAGGCGCGTTCGGCTACGAATTGGCCGTCGATGCGATGCAGCATCTGCTCACGCGAAAATCGGGGGCATAACCCGCGCAGCATGCGTCGTACATCTCGCGGGCTGTTGGGCGACCGACCGTTTGCCCCGCCGCTGTGCGAGTTGTAGCGATCTCGTCAAGCGCGCTCTGGTGTCTTATACAGCCTGTATAACACACTCACTTCGCGAGCCGGAAAGCGAAGCCGCAGCCGCGATTTTGGCGCTCGCCGCTGGCGAATTGGACGAGACGGAGTTGGCGCGGTGGATAGGCGATCGATTGGCCGCGCAAGCGTAACACCTGCACGCACGCCGTGTGTGTCTGGCAACGCAAGCGCGTGACGCCCCCTACCGATCGATCTCTCCGAACACGATATCCAAACTGCCCAAAATCGCTGACACGTCGGCCAGCATATGCCCGCGGTTGATATAGTCCATGGCTTGCAAGTGGGGGAAGCCGGGCGCGCGGATCTTGCAGCGGTAGGGTTTGTTGGAGCCGTCGGCGACGAGATAGACGCCGAACTCGCCCTTGGGGGCTTCGACGCACGCGTAGACCTCGCCTTCCGGCACATGGAAGCCTTCGGTATAGAGCTTGAAGTGATGGATCAGCGCTTCCATCGAGCGCTTCATTTCGGCGCGCTTAGGTGGCACTACTTTCTTGTTGGCTGAGGTTATGGGGCCGCGACCCTCGGTCGACATGAGTTTCTGGCAACACTGCGCCATGATGCGGGCCGACTGGCGCATCTCCTCGACGCGGATATGATAGCGATCGTAGCAATCACCGTTCTTGCCGATGGGAATGTCGAAATCCATCTCCGCATAGCATTCGTATGGCTGGCTCTTGCGCAGGTCCCAGGCTGCACCCGAGCCGCGCACCATGACGCCGGAAAAACCCCACTTGATGCAGTCTTCCAGCGAGATGACGCCGATGTCGGCATTACGCTGTTTGAAGATGCGGTTTTCTGAGAGCAGGCTCTCAATATCGTCGACGACCTTGAGGAAGGGCGGTACCCAGGCGGCGATGTCCTCGACCAGCTTCTCGGGCAGATCCTGGTGGACGCCGCCGATGCGGAAATACTTGGCGTGCATGCGCGAACCGGATGCGCGCTCATAGAACACCATCAGCTTTTCGCGCTCCTCAAAGCCCCACAGCGGCGGGGTGAGGGCACCCACGTCCATGGCCTGCGTGGTGACGTTGAGCAGATGCGACAGAATGCGGCCGATCTCGGAATAGAGCACGCGGATGAGCTGCGCGCGGCGCGGGATCGTCAAGCCGAGCAGTTTTTCGGCGGCAAGGCAGAACGCGTGCTCCTGGTTCATCGGCGCGACGTAATCGAGGCGGTCGAAATAGCCGATGGCCTGCAGATACGTTTTATGCTCGATCAATTTCTCGGTGCCGCGATGCAACAGGCCGATGTGCGGATCGACGCGCTCGACGACTTCGCCGTCGAGTTCCAGCACCAGGCGCAGAACGCCATGCGCCGCCGGATGCTGCGGGCCGAAGTTGATCGTGAAATTGCGGATTTCGGTTTCGGGCATGAATGGTCAGTCCTTGGCGGCAGCGGGCTTGTTGAACAAGCCGTCGTAGATGTCTCGCAACGGGATCGACAGCGAAAGCGCGGGGATGTCAATGGTCGCGTCTAGGCCGGTGACAGCGAGAGGTTCGTCGGCGAAGTCGCGGTCGGCACCGCGCACCCACACTTTGCAATTTGGCTCGCTTTGGCTTGCGACGATGTAGGCTTCGAGCGACGTCAGGCTGAGGTATTCGGCGGGCTTCACGAACAGGTCGCGATCGACCGATGTGGGTGAGAGAATCTCGACAACGACCAGAGGAGCATCGGTCGATAGGCTGTCGTCGGGCTCACCAGCAGCCTCAACGACGACATCCGGGTAACGGACGGTTTCCGATGTCTCGACACCGCGACCTTCATAGATCGAGCAAATCGCGGGGTCGAATCGATTGAGCAGCAACTTGTGAAAATTGGCCCCAATGTGCACGTGTTTGCGTGTTCCGCCCTGCTGCTGCTGCACGATGCGTCCCCACTCGTATTCGTAGCGTCCCTCCGGTTCGGTCGCGATGAACCGATAGAAGGCCGCCTTGTCAACTTTGATGAATGTGCGGACGTTCATGACACTCGGCTATGTTGGTTCAGCTTGCCTTCGGGGGTGGCGGTGGCTGCGTCGCCTTCTCATCGCCCGGAATATTGTACGTCACGCCTTCCCAGGGGCTCTCGAAGTCGAACGAGCGGAATTCCTGCGTGAGCCTCACGGGTTCGTAGACAACGCGCTTCTTTTCGTCGTCGTAGCGGACTTCGACATACCCCGTGAGTGGGAAATCCTTGCGCAAGGGAAAGCCCTGGAAGCCGTAGTCGGTAAGCAGGCGTCGGAGGTCGGGGTGGTCGGCGAACAAGATGCCGTACATGTCGTAGGCCTCGCGCTCATACCAGTTGGCGGCGGGGAAGATTGGCGTCACGCTGGGCACGGGCGTGACGTCGTCGGTGGTGAGTTTGACGCGCAGGCGCAGATTTTTGCGGGGAGACAGCAGGTGATAGACCACGTCGAAGCGCTCGGCGCGCGCGGGGTAGTCGACGCCGCAGAGATCGATCAGCTGCTCGAACTGGAGCACGGGATCGTCCCGCAGCTTGGTGAGCACGGCCAGGATGTCGGCGCGTAAAACCGTCAACGTGATCTCTCCGAACGCGGTCTTGGAGCCGGTCGCAAGCGTGCCCAGCGTCGTTGCGAGTTGGGTGGAGAGTTCGGGCAGTGCGAGCATAGTGCGTTCCATAGGTTTGGCCGGCATCAGGATTTAGGTCGTTTGGCCAGCTTGGCGACCTCGAACGCCGCCGGCGCCTCGCGTTAGATTTCAGGGCCGGTGACAGCTATTACCCGATCCACGCCCCAGTTCGCTAGCAGCGTTTGCAGGCCAGCGTCTTCGTAAGGGCCGATCATGCCGTCCCACAACTCGATCTTCTCCGGCAAACCGTTATCTTGGGCGAGGCAGTCATCGATAGTGCACGGTTGCGGTTCGCGTTTCACGGACTTGGGCATCAACGAAACCTCTTAAACAACGCCCTTGTAGATATCCGCTAGCGGGAGCGTCACTTTGAATTGCAGCCCGGTGATCTCGACGCTTTGCATAAGGCCCTCGATTTGGTCCGGACTCGACGGAAATGTTCCATTCGTCAAGCGCTGCCAGATGAGCAATGCTGGTTCGCTCTGGCTGGCGACTATGTAGGCATCGAGCGTTGGAATAGATAGATATTCTCCGTGCTTGGCGTTCAGATCAGTCGCAGTGGTCGAAGGTGACAGCACTTCAACGATCAGCACGGGCTGAGCCGTCGCCAGACTATCGCCCGGTTCGCTCGATGGCTCGATAACTATGTCGGGATAACGAGCAGACGTGCCGACTTTCACGCCCCGCTCGTGGACCACAGTTAGTTTGGTCGCGTCGATCTGATCTTGCATCAGGCGGCAGAGTTGCAGAGTGACAAGGCCATGACGCCTCGTGCCGCCGGTCATTTGCTGCACGATGACGCCCTTTTCCAATTCGTAGCGCTGTTCGGGGTGCTCTGCCGCGAAACGGAAAAACGTTTCCACGTCAACTTTCGCAAAAGCATTCATCGGCATCACCTTTGCCTTATCGCGCGATTGTCCCGGTGCGGCGGATCTTTTTCTGAAGCAGCAAGATACCATACACCAGCGCTTCCGCCGTGGGCGGGCAGCCGGGGACATAAATGTCGACGGGGACGATGCGGTCGCAGCCGCGCACGACGGCGTAGGAATAATGGTAATAGCCGCCGCCGTTGGCGCAACTGCCCATCGAGATGACGTAGC
>JANXYD010000125.1 GCA_025350265.1 Hyphomicrobiaceae bacterium
CGCTTTTTGCGCCGCGCGCGCGAATGAATTCAGTGGTCGGAGGTACAATTGAGCCGCCGCCGCGAGGCAGCGGCTCAAAGTAGGAACGACGCAGAAGCGGAAGCACTCTAATCCCACTGCGGTGCCCCGGTGGGCTGGACGATGCGACTACCGGGTTTTGCAAGCGAAGAGATTGCCGCTACTTCGGCCGGCATCAGTGCAAAGTCGAACACTTGGTAATTTTCGCGGATGCGCGACGGTGTCGCCGACTTAGGGATGACCACAACTCCGGGCTGCTGCAGGTGCCAACGAATAACCACCTGTGCCGCAGTCTTGCCGTGTGCCTTGGCGATGGAAAGCACCACCGGTTCCCTTAAAACACCACCGGTGTCGCCGCGTCCAAGTGGGCAATAGGCCGCCATCGCCATGCCGGCGGCGTGGGTGGCTGCCATCACCTTCCGCTGGTCGAGGTGGGGATGGTATTCTACCTGATTGCAAACCAGCGGCTCGGATGCTGACTGCAAAGCTTCCGCCAGCAGAGCAGTGGTGTGGTTGGAGACGCCGATGTGGCGCGCCAATCCGCGCCGTTTGGCATCGCAGAGCGCCTTGATCGATTGTGCGACCGGGATCGATGCGTTGGGCCAGTGGATCAACAGAAGATCGACATAAGGCAGGTCCAGCGCTTTCAAACTCCGCTCGGCGGAGCGCTGCAATTTACCGTCGGCGATGTCGTCGCGCCAGACCTTGGTGGTGAGAAAGATCTGCTCGCGCTGGATGTTCGAGGATCTGATCCCGCGCCCGACTTCAGCCTCGTTGCCATACATCGAGGCGGTGTCGATGTGACGATAGCCTGCCGCAAGCGCGGTTGCGACCGCAAGTTCGCAGGTTTCGCCTTTCAGGGGCCAAGTGCCCAGGCCGATCGCCGGGATTGCTGCGCCGTGAGATGAGATGATGGGGCAGGACGTCATGGCATATTTCCAGCTAAAGTTTCGGGCGAAAGCTACCTACGGCGTCGAGATCAACGCATGCGAGCGGATGCAAGTTGTTTGCGCATTTTCCGTGTGCCTTGGATACGCGCGATCGCGAGCGACTGCCAACGGCGGCAGGCCGCCCGTTCGATATTGCAATGAAGGGCAGGCCCGGCGTGCGGGCGCACATTCGCTTGAGATGAGCCGTCACGGGGCACCATATCACCAACCGCGAGACGTGCGACCGACGGCGGCTGGACCGCCAAATCGCGCACCGCGCGGGCGAGCAAGCTTTCCGCAGTCAGGCCGAACATGAACGGATTGGCGCCAGCGACCGCAGGGCCGAGAATGGCTGTGACGCGGGTCGACGGCGGGGCCTGCAACACGCGGACCGCACCCTGGGGGCCGAGCAGAAATGCCAAGCGCAGGCGCGGATAGGTCGGCTCCAGGCCGTGCGCCTTGAGCGTGGCGGCATTGTCTCGGGTGTAGGCTTCGGCCGCCCGTCGGGAAAATGCCGGGTCGGTTCGCAATGCCAAGATCTGGGCCGGCTGCATCGATTGCGTTTCGGTCGCAAAAATACGGCGCGCGAGATCGAGCCACGTCCGCTCGATGTACTGGTATGGGCCCAAGGCGGTGGAACGTGCGTTGCGCGCATCATTACGACCACCGGATTCAGCGAGCCTCAAGCGATCCAGGAAGCCGGCCATATCAAGGACGACAATGCGATCTATAGGCTTGGCTGCCGGCTTTTCAACGGTCGCAGCGGCATCGCTGGCTGAGGTTTGCGACGCTGGAAACCCAGGCGACGGCAGGCTGGTCGTACGCCCTTCGGTTTTCTCCGGTGTCGCAGCCGACGGCACCATAGCCAACGCGCTCGCCATGGCGAACGAGACAATGGCCAGCATCCCGCCGGTTTGAATGTTGGTCATACGGGTCACACCGGCCATTCATGTCAGATTATTGCAACAATCTGAAAGATAACAGCAAACGATGTGTTTCACCAAAACGTTCCAGCACCGGTGCCGAGCCAGAGTTAACAGACCGGCTTTTACTGGCCTTGCGGGGGGCGTGGGACCGGGGCCTGACCGCCGCCTGGTGTTTGCAACTTATCGAGGACGCCGCCGCGCGCGGGTGTGGCTGGCGTTGCCGGCGTTTCGGTGCCGGAAACCGGGGCGGGCGCCGCAGGGGACGTGGCTGCGGCCGGAGTGTCGAAAATGGAGCGGTCGTCGTGATTGATGTGATTGGCGACGAGTGCGAGCGCAATGGAGGTCGCGAAAAAGCCAGCTGCAAGATAAGCGGTCAGGCGCGTCAGGGCGTTGGCAGCGCCGCGACCGCTCATGAAACCACCGCCGCCGATGCCGAGCGCGCCGCCCTCTGAACGCTGAACCAGAACAACCACGACTAGCGCCGCGGCGATCATCATGTGTACGACAAGCAGAACGGTTTGCATCGGTAGGCTTTCTCGAAAGGACGGTCAGTCAGAAACAGTCGGTCACAAGTTGGCGTCAATACACCAGCGGCGGTCGTAAGGCCAGAGCGGCAGGCTCAGGCACCGCTGCGGCCGATCGCACGCACGTAGGCCGGTCGCGCCTCGATGCGATCGACGAAGGCCGTCAGATTCGGGTAGGCGTCGCGACCGGCGAACCGCAGTGCCATTTGAGCGACGAACGACAGGTTTATGTCGGCTCCGGTCAAGCCGTTGCCCAGGAAATAATCGCGGCCATTCAATTCGCGATTGAGCCAACCGAGATGCGTGGCCATTTCGCTGGCGATTCGTGCGTGCAGCGGCTGTCCCGCCTCGCCCAAACGGCCGACATACAGCTTGAGCATCAACGGCAACATGGCCGAGCCCTCCGCATAGTGAAGGAATTGGACATAGCGATTGTATTCGGGCGCAGCGATATTGGGCGCGAAGCGGCCGTGCCCGTATGTGCGGATGAGGTAATCGATGATCGCGCCGGATTCAATCAGCGTCACATTGCCGTCACGCAGGATCGGGGCTTTACCCAGCGGATGAATAGCGGTGAGGGCGGCGGGGGCGAGATTGGTGATCTTATCGCGCTCATACGCGATCACTTTGTAGGGCTCGCCCAGTTCTTCCAAGGCCCAGGTGATACGACGCGACCGCGACGCCTGAAGATGGTGCACTTCTATCATGCCGCAGGTCCGGTATTGTGGGTTTTACGCGTCGACAGGCGCGCTGTCCCTCGAGGCAGTCCGACGCCGCCGATTGGACGTCGTACGCGCTTCGACCAGAACATTGTGCCGGTCCTAGGGCCGCTCAACCCTTCAAGACTTTGGCCAGCGTGGTGCCGAGGCTGGCGGGGCTGTCGGCGATGGCGATGCCGGCAGAGCGCATGGCTTCGAATTTATCTTCGGCCTTGCCTTTGCCGCCGGAGATGATTGCGCCAGCATGACCCATGCGACGACCTGGGGGGGCGGTGGAGCCGGCGATGAAGCCGGCCATGGGCTTGGAACGGCCCTTGGCGCGTTCGCGCTTGATGAATTCGGCGGCGTCTTCCTCGGCCGAACCGCCAATTTCACCTATCATGATGATGGAGTGCGTGTCCGGATCGGCCAGGAACATCTCCAGCACATCGATGAACTCGGTGCCCTTCACAGGATCGCCGCCGATGCCGACGGCCGTGGACTGGCCGAGGCCGGCATCGGTCGTCTGCTTCACGGCCTCATAAGTCAGCGTGCCGGAACGCGAGACGATGCCGACGTTGCCGTTCTTGAAGATGTTGCCCGGCATGATGCCGATTTTGCATTGGCCAGGGGTCAACACGCCCGGACAGTTGGGGCCGATCAACCGCGACCACGATCCGGCCAGCGCGCGCTTGATACGCACCATGTCCATCACCGGAATACCTTCGGTGATGCAGATGATAAGCGGAATTTCTGCGTCGATCGCTTCGAGGATGGCGTCGGCCGCGAACGGAGGTGGAACGTAAATGGAGGTCGCGTTCGCGCCGGTTTTTGCCTTGGCTTCCAACACGGTGTTGAAAAGGGGAACATCGGCCAAGTCGGCCGCCGGATGCTTGGAGCCGCCCTTGCCCGGCGTCACGCCGCCAACCACTTGGGTTCCATAGGCTTTTGCCTGTTGCGTATGAAATGTGCCCTGGCTGCCGGTGATGCCCTGGCAGAGGACTTTGGTATTGCGGTCGACGAGAATGGCCATGTGCGTGCTTCATGCTCCCAAGATACGGGCGCGCCCCGTTGCCGCGCTTGTGGGGCAGAAACGGACGCGGATCAAGTGGGTCGAAGGTCGGGTGGCGGTGTCGCGCATGGCGTCGAGGGTCACATGCGCCTGACTATATCGAGCTTGTGGACGATGCCGGCACTGGCCGATGTGAGGGGCGGATAGCGCTTGAGCACCAGCGGATCGTGGCCGGGAATGACGCGTTTGGCGTCGTCACCGGCCAGTCGCTTCAGCGTGCCGTAGCCCTGCAACATAGCTTCCATGTCGACGACGATGATGAACGGCTTTTCGAGTTCGAACGTCTCGTAGTAATGCGCGGCATCCGATGCCAGCACGACCGGGCCGCTCTCAGTCATGACGCGTAGCGCCTGCAGGCCGCGACTGTGTCCGCCGATTTTATGAGCGGTAATCCCGGGGGCGACTTCGGCGTCGCCGTCATAAAACACCACGCGGCCGGAAAACACATTGCGGACCATGGCGCAGATGTGGTCGGCGGTGAACGGGTGGCGCAAATAGGGCTCGCACATGCACGGGCCGGTGGCGAAGGCCATTTCGGCTGCCTGCAGGTGAAAGCGCGCCTTGGGAAACGCCGATAGCGTGCCGGCGTGATCGTAATGCAGATGCGTAATAACGACGTCGTCGATGGCGGCGGCGTCGATGCCGATGTCGAGGAGCGCTGCCGCCGGCGATCGCAGAATGGTGCGGCCACGCTTGTCGGCTTCGGCTTGGTCAAAGCCGGTATCGACGACGATGGTGCGACGGGCGTTGCGGACCACCCAGACGAAATAGTCCATGGGATGCGGGCTGAGATGATCGTCGGCGTTGATGAAGCTCTCCGCCCGCGTGCGATGGATGCGCTCGGCATATTTGACGGCCAGCACCTCGTAGGTTGCGGACATGGCTCGACCCTCGATTTTTGAACTTGGCGGCTTAAGTTGTCGGACCTGAAATTTTGGGCAATCGCCTGCACAAAACATGGCCCCGAAAGCGTCGCATTGTCGAGCGGTATGGCTTATGAGAATGCTTGTCTCCCTGCGGCTGCCGAGGACAACCCCGTGAACGTATCGTTTTTGCAGGAACTGTTGACCACCATCGCTGAGCAGGGTCGGCAACTGATTCCGGCCGCGCTCGTGGGCGGTGGCAAGCGCGGCGATATCAACGAACTGGCGCAAGCGCTGCTGTCGGGGCAGGGCGAGGCGTCGGGCGTGGTGCTGGCGCGCGAAATACTCGGGAAGTATCAACGGCTCGCCGTCGATGAGCGGCGGGAGTTCGTGCGTTTTCTGGCGCACAACATGCGACCCGACGCCGAGCAGATCGCACGCGCGGCGACCAGCTATATCGCGTCGCCGGGCGAAGAGACACTGGCAGCGCTGCAGCAGGCGGTTGAAAGCCCGCGCCAGGAATTCTTCCGGCGTCTCAATCTCGCGCCGCGCGGAACCGCTGAGATCGTGGCGTTGCGGCGCGATATTCTGCGACAGATCAAAGGCGATGCGGCGTTAGGGCGCGTCGATCAGGATCTGCAGCATTTGCTGTCGTCTTGGTTCAATCGCGGCTTCCTGGTACTGCGGCGGATCGACTGGCAAACGCCGGCGGCCATCCTTGAAAAAATCATCGCCTACGAAGCGGTGCATCAGATCGTCGGCTGGGAGGACTTGCGGCGTCGCCTGGACCCCACCGACAGGCGGCTGTTCGCGTTCTTTCATCCGTCCATGATCGACGAGCCGCTGATCTTCGTCGAGGTGGCGTTGATGGCGGAGACGGCTGGGTCGATCCAGACGGTGTTGAGCGAGCGCATCAAGCCAGGTGACGCGCCGCACGCGCCGACAACGGCGATCTTTTATTCGATCTCGAATTGCCAGGAAGGGTTGCGCGGCATCAGTTTCGGCAACTTTCTGATCAAGCAGGTTGTGGAAGAATTGGCGCGCGAGTTGCCGAGCTTGAAGACGTTCGTGACGTTGTCGCCGGTGCCGCAATTCGCTCGCTGGCTCGATCGGGTGTTGGCGGACGATCAGGAACACGTGTTGAGCGCGACTGACCGGACGGCGTTGGCGGCATTGCGCGACCCACGCTGGACGGAAGCGGAACCGGAAAACTCGATGCTGAAGTCGGCGCTGATGTCGGCGGCGGCGCATTATCTGGTGCGGGCCAAATCGGCGGACGGGCGGCCCATCGATCCGGTGGCGCGGTTCCATCTCGGCAACGGGGCGCGACTGGAGCGGCTCAACTGGCTCGGCGACGTCTCGGAAAAAGGGTTGCGCGAAGCACACGGTCTGATGGTCAATTATGCCTACGATCTGGCTGTTATCGAAGCCAACCATGAAGCGTTCGAAAACGAGGGCACGGTGGCAACGTCTAAGGGTGTGCGCGCCTTGCTGAAGCTGCCGGAGAAAAACAAGGACAAGTCAAAGTCCAAGGCTGAGAAGGCCAAGCCTGCCGCCAACAAGCAGTTGGCTTTGCCGAGTCGTTGAACTTTGGTTTGCTTCCAGATAAAGCGTGCCCCGGACGAGAACCGGGGTGTGGGCGGTTTTCCGAAAAGAAGCACCACAAAACAAAGAGCCACGGTCGTTCCGCGATTCAACTGAAAACCGGAACGACCCTGGTGAGTTGTCGACTTCATGGCGTGTTCATGCGGAGCGTGCTTGGGTCGCCGTCAATATGCCGCCGTTTTGGATGGCATCGTTATGCAACAGGAACGTCTGATGCTTGCCAAAAGGCTCGAGACGCTGCGTGCCGACGCTGGACTTGAAAGCTTGCGCCGCTCGCTCGATGTCTATTATGGCGACGGTCCGCGCGACACGGCGATGGACAAACTATATGCCGGTTTTCTCAAGCCGGGCGCGCTGGCGTTCGATATCGGCAGCCATGTCGGTGACCGTATCGGGTCGTTTCGGCGCTGCGGCGCGCGCGTGGTGGCGCTCGAACCACAGCCGTTGTGCGCGCGCGTGATCCGGGCGGTCTATGCCGGCGACACGGACGTCAGTCTGGTTGAAAGTGCGTGTGGTCCGAAAGCTGGATGGTTGACGCTGCACATCAATTCGGCCAACCCGACGGTGACGACGGCATCAACCGATTTCGTTCGTGCCGCGGACGGCGCGGACGGTTGGCAAGGGCAGCGTTGGGACCAGGCCATCGAAGTGCCCGTCACGACGCTCGATGCGTTGATCGCCGCTTATGGAACGCCGGAGTTCATCAAGATCGACGTTGAGGGCTTCGAGGCCGATGTGCTGGCGGGGCTAAGTGCACCAGTACCGGCCCTGTCGTTCGAATTTACAACCATTCAACGAGATGTGGCGCACGCCTGCCTGACCCGACTATCCGCGTTGGGCCGATACAAGTTCGACGTGGCGCTCGGTGAAAGCCAGCGGCTGCAATTGGGGCGTTGGGTGGATGCAAGTGAGATGCGCAGCACCATCGACGCGTTGCCTCACAGCGCCAATTCAGGGGACGTTTATGCCGTGCTGGATGCTTAGACGGGGCGCGTCACTGGTCGTCTTGGCGTCGACAGGTTGGCTGTTGGGCGCTGCTATCGCTGATGCCGCCACCCTCGACGGCCTGGCGGTGGAGGTGGTGAACCAGTCGGAGCAGGTGCTGTGCGCGGAGAAAGACAACGTCACGCTGGCGTTCAAATCCGAGCTGGTTAAGAATTTCCGCATCGAAGCGGCGCATCCGGCTTATATCGGCACATTGCAGCGCGACAGTTTCGAGGCTGATTGGACAGCGTGCGATCTCAAGTCCGATCCGGCTTACAAGTCCGAAGTCGGCGTGACCACGCGGCGGACGCTTTATGAGGAACCGGCGCTGTGGATCGTCGGCTGGACCTTTCCGACCTATTGGCGGCTCGCAACCGCAATCGTGCGCATTGGTGACCGCGTCGAGAAAGGCCTGCACATGCTGCAGATCTGGACCATTCGGCCAATGGGCGGAGAGGAAGTGCTGATCCTTTATCCCCAGGATGGCTACTGGCGCATCCGTCCCAAAGCCCCGCAGGGAGCAGCACCGACGGCGTTCGGATCGTCGTTCCTGGTCGGACCGATCGAAGTGGACGGGCGGCCAATCGTCAAGATTTCCGAGGTGGCCATAGACCCGAAGGCGCAAACATTGACGCTTACGTTTGCGCGCGGTGGGTCGGCGGTCGTCAAGCTCGCCAGCGTCGATCAGAACAAGACGGTTGTAGATGTGGCGATGAGCGCGCCGGTGGCGGGAGGATTGCCGTTCGCGATGCTGCGGTCGATGTACGTGACCGAAGCCAACAACGACGTGGCGCGGGTGGCGGTGCGGGACGCGGGCGCGGCCGGCTGGCGCGAAGACGGCATCATGGCGTTCAAGGGGGCCAAGGCCACTAACGTCTGGGCGGGACGGTCGACCATCTCGCGGCACAACTCGTCGAGCCCGGACATGGTGTTCAGCGGGTTTTCAGCGGGGAAGTGAACGGGTTGATGGGGCCGAGTGTCGTCTGCAACCCGTCGGCAAGCAGTGCTCTTTTGTTTTTGCGTGCTTGGTTCCTGATGCCTTCCCGGCGGCGCTCTGAGAGTTTTACTTGAGCTATCGGCCAAAGTCGGCGATACCACGCGGGCAGGGCCATGATGCCCCACACAATCATCGTATCAACATCCTATCGCTCAAGAAAACGGACCCGTCATGACCGCCGCCACAACAACCGACAAATCCAAATACGCCCCCAAGAAGCGCGAACCCAACGACCGCGAGAAGCGCCGCATCGCCGAAAAGCTGCGCCGCAATGTGCGCAACAAGCGCAACGCACGGCACGGATAATGGCAGACCGTGGTTGGTGGGCGTCAAAGACGCTGCAGCCACCGCACTGATGCCGACAGCCAATCAGTCGGCACACACAGCATCATCCTGGGCCTTGTGCCCAGGACCCAGCCTGCAGCGGACTGAAGCTGTAAAGGCAACGCGCTGCGGCTGCCACGCATTCATCTGTGGTTTAAAACCGAAATCACCCTGGGTCCTAGGCACAAGGCCACGGCTGACAACCCCCACCCCCCTCAATTCTCATCCATCTTCAGCGCCGCAATAAACGCTTCCTGGGGTATCTCGACCTTGCCGAATTCACGCATCTTTTTCTTGCCGGCTTTTTGTTTGTCGAGCAGTTTGCGTTTGCGGCTGATGTCGCCGCCGTAGCATTTG
>JANXYD010000139.1 GCA_025350265.1 Hyphomicrobiaceae bacterium
TGTGGCTGGAGCGGCATGGTTGCGTGCATTCGCTGAAGATGCCAAGGCGACGGGCTTGGTCGGACGGCTGATCGCCAAACATAACGTCATGGGTCTCGCGGTTGCGCCGCGCGCGTGACCGTGCGGCGCGCGCGAAAACCGCGCCGGCGCATGAATATTCCATGAATATTTAATATTGCAGCGCAGCGGAAGTAAATAATATCAATTATAGGAACAAATTTCCATCAGGTTGAGTTTTCCAAGCGAGACTTAACCGAATGGAGTTTGCTTATGAAAACCCTTCTCGCCACGACTGTAGTGTGTCTCTCGTTCGCCGCGCCCGTGTTGGCTCAGACCGCGCCGGCCACCCCTACCGCGCCGTCGACCACCGAGGCCAGCATGACGCCGACCGCCGCGCAGTGCACGGGCGGCTATAAGGACACGTACATGCAATCCATGAAATGGTCCAAGGCGACATTCGACACCGCCTGCGCCAAGGTCCTGAAGAAGTAACTGCGCGAGATGAATTATACTGATGGCAGCCGTGGGAAACTGCGGCTGCCTTTTTCATATCTGCAATGGTCAGGCGGCGTGTTGCCGAAGGTGCAGCATCAGCTGTTCGAGTTCGGGTGCCAGTTGCGGGTTTTGCGCGCCGACGAAGGTGATGAGCGCGCCGATGTTCGGCGACCGTCCGTCGGTGCCGATGCGCTCAGCCAGCCACCCGGCGTCGGCCACGGTGACTTCGTCGGCGGTGACGATTTCAATCTTCTGCCGTTCCAGGGCTGCGATGGCGCGTTCCACCGGCGACTGCGCGCGATACGTCGATAAAACGTTGGCGCTGGCGTGCACCTGCTCGGCGCGACGCTCGATCCAGGTTTCGCGGGCGAGCGCCTGCTCGCGGCTGGGTGCCGCATAGCCTGACGCTGTCATGATGCAGTTGGCGATCGCCTTGACGAACAGGTCGGGCCAGCTTTCGGCATTCTCGTTCCCCGAAGTCGCCTCCTTGCCCGAAGTCACCATGTCGATATCGAACAGGATATCGGCTTCGGAACGGCTGAGCGGAACATTGCCGTCGCCGCCGAAGGCATAGAGAATGCGTTTGATCAGTTCGACTTCCGCCTCGTCGATCACGCCGGCAGGCAGTGAGGTTCCCGCGCGCAACGGCCCTTCGCCGGTGACGACGGCGGCCTTGACCTGATCGAGTGCAAACGCGACCAGGCCCTCCGGTGACCAGCGCGCTTTGTCCAGCACATCGATCAGCAATTCGAATTCGGTCTTGCTTTCGATGCGGCCCGAGCCGGCGATCTCAGCCACCAGCCATTCCGCATTGTCGACCGTCACGTAGCCCGCTGGTTGCAGCTGGTTGATCGCATAGTCCGATACCAGCTCGACGAAGCAGTCGGACCATCCGGAAGCCCGGTTTGTGCACGCGGCATTCAGGCTTATCAGCGCCTCCGCCTCCTCACGCGTGATGCTATCGCGCGCATTGAACGCCGCGCGCAACGCGGCGACTTCGGCTTCGGTGATGACGCCGCAGGCGCGCATGGCGTCCACGGAAATCGCGTTGAGCAGGCTCATGGCACCTCGAAATATCGAACAGGTGAGCGTAAAGCCCAAACCTAGCCGCGCAAGGTTACCAAGCTGCTAAATCATGCGGTGCGCGTGGCCGAAAAAACACGCCTCAGTTCAAAACGGCCACAGCCTTGTCGAAACCGTTCAGCGAAATCGGAATGCCGATGCCCGCCTCCTCGGTCTGGAAGATAATGAACACGGCCTGCTTGCCGGCCTTCAACTTGGCGATCAGCGCGTCGTCGATCACCACCTGCGCGTAGCAGGCAAAGGTGTGGCAGCGCAGGAACGGAGCGTTGCCGACGTCCTGATTGTCGATCTTCAAACCCAGGCCCGGCGGCAGCAGCACGCCGAGCGGCGCAAATACGCGCAGCACCTTGGTGCCGTTGGAGAACTTCTGCACATAGACCGTCAGGCCGACGTTGCCGCGATCTTCGGCGGTGACGCTTTGCACCAGTGCGCAGACTTCGCCCTTGGCTCCTGGAGGCGGTGGTTTGCAGACCAACTGCCAGTCGCCATGCTGCGAACGCACCACGCCACCTTCTGGATTGTTCGGCGCGCCTGAGGCCGGTGCGGGTGGCTGGCCGATGGCCGCCTTCGTGGTTTGCGCGGCGACCGGCACCGTGGTGATGCCAGCCAGCCACAGCGCGCTCAAAAATACGATGCCCCAGGTTTTTCCGACCTGCGGGGCGCGGCGCGGGGGCTGAGAAGTTTTTATCGACATCATTGCGAACTTGATCCCGGGCGACCAGACGTGCCGGCGCGTGCATTGGCGCTGTCTTCGGCGGACTTTCAGCCCATTTCAAGGCTTTCATAGCTGACGGGCGTTGATGTCGCAGCAAATCTGTCGGCGGCCTTCTGGCGGGCATCGACCGGCGCTTCGACGCGTAGTTTTGCCGCAGCAGCAGGCGTGTGTGCCCCATTGGGGTCGACCGGGCATCCTTGTAGGAGTACGCGGGATGACTATGGTGGGGATGGGGCGCGTCGTGACTGCCCGGCCTAACGCGACACAGCACGATATTGGGCGCTTGCGCCGAGTGGAGAGACGCATGACGAGGACGCGGATTGACAGCGCAGCCGGGCGGTTGCAGCCCAAATTTGGTGCGTTGATGTTGGGAGTGGCGATTGGTGCGACAGCGCTCGCTTGCTCGACTTTGGCGGTTTACGCGGCCGCCGGGCAGCCGGTCAGCGGCCAATTGGGGTTGCAGGACGCGGCTACTCCCGTGATGGAGTACATCCGCTGGTTCCACAATTCCTGGGTCAATCCCATGATCATCGCGATCACGGTGTTCGTCATGGCCTTGTTGGCCTACGTGATGTGGCGATTCAGCGAAAAGAACAATCCAGTCCCCTCGAAGCTCACCCATCACACCGGCCTGGAAGTGGCCTGGACCGTTCTACCGATCATGATCCTGGTGGCGATCGCCATTCCGTCGTTCAAGCTGTTGTTTGAGGAATATCGGTATCCAAAGCCGGATCTGACGATCAAGGCGACCGGCAACGCCTGGTTCTGGGATTACGAGTATCCCGATAACGACAAGATCAAATTGACCGCGAACATGATCTCGGACGAAGATCTGCTTGAGGCCAAGCTCGGCCGCGACGGCTATGCGAAGCAGTTCGGCGCATTGTCGGGCACGCAACTGACCAAGGCGCTTTATCAGGAGGCCAAGCCGCTGTGGCTCGCCCCGCCAGAGAAATATGCCGGCGGCAGATTGGTTCGCCAGTTGTCGGTCGACAACGAGATTGCAGTGCCGGTCAACAAGGTCGTGCACGTGCTGATCACATCCAACGACGTGATCCACTCCTGGACCGTGCCGTCGTTTGGCTCGAAAGTGCAGGCCGTGCCCGGCCGCATCACCGCCACTTGGTTTCAGGCAACCAAGGAAGGTGTCTACTACGGTCAGTGCTCGGTGCTGTGCGGCCGCAATCATTCGGCGATGCCGATAGCTGTTCGCGTCGTCAACGATCAGGCGTTTGCCAATTGGGTCGCAGCCGTCAAGGCACGTGACATGAAGAAAGCACGCGGGATCCTGCTGGCGGCAACCGAAGGTATCGAGCCGCGGTCGTTCGCCGAGTTGACGGGGGATGCGCAGATCGAGGGACCGGCCGAGGGCGTGCTTGAGGCAGCCGCCAAGTAGTCGATCCCGCCGACGATCAATTCGAGATAGGATCCGCCGCGACGCTAAGTCGGGTCCACAGACAAAAGACCAAGGGGAGCCCGATGGGCAACAATTCTTACGGTTCGGCGCACGGTGACGACCACGCCGGTGATCATAGTCATACACCACCGTTTTTTACGCGTTGGTTCCTGTCGACCAATCACAAGGACATCGGCACGATGTACTTGTTGTTCGCGATCATGGCGGGGCTGGTCGGTGGCGCGCTGTCGGTCATGATGCGGCTGGAGCTGCAGGAACCGGGGCTGCAATATTTTTCGAACCCCGGCATGTACAACGTGTTCGTCACCGCGCACGGGTTGATCATGGTGTTCTTCATGGTCATGCCGGCGATGATCGGCGGCTTCGGCAACTGGTTCGTACCGTTGATGATCGGCGCGCCGGACATGGCGTTCCCGCGCATGAACAACATTTCGTTCTGGCTGCTGCCGGCCGCCTTCGCGCTGCTGCTCATCTCGATGTTCGTGCCCGGCGCTGAAGGTGCCACGGGCGTCGGCACCGGCTGGATCGTGCTCGCACCGCTGTCGACCACCGGCCATCCCGGACCATCCGTCGATTTCGGTATCTTCGCTTTGCACCTCGCTGGTGCCTCGTCGATCCTCGGCGCGATCAACTTCATCACCACCATCTTCAACATGCGTGCCCCCGGCATGACGCTGCATAAAATGCCGCTGTTCGTGTGGTCGGTGCTGATCACGGCGTTTCTGCTGCTGTTGTCGCTACCCGTGCTGGCCGGCGCGATCACCATGTTGCTGACCGACCGTAACTTCGGCACGACATTCTTCTCGGCGAAGGGCGGCGGCGATCCGTTGCTCTATCAGCATCTGTTCTGGTTCTTCGGCCATCCCGAGGTCTACATTCTGATCTTGCCGGGCTTCGGCATGATCAGCCACATCATCTCGACGTTCTCGCGCAAGCCCATCTTCGGTTATCTCGGCATGGCCTACGCGATGGTCGCCATCGGTCTCGTCGGCTTCGTCGTGTGGGCGCACCACATGTACACCTCCGGCATCGGCGTCGATGCGCAGGCCTACTTCGTGTTCGCCACCATGGTCATCGCGGTGCCGACGGGCGTGAAGATCTTTTCGTGGATCGCCACCATGTGGGGCGGCTCCATTCAGTTCCGCACGCCGATGTTGTGGGCGCTGGGCTTCATCTTCCTGTTCACGGTCGGTGGCGTCACCGGCGTGATGCTTGCCAATGCCGGCGTCGATCGCTCGTTCCACAATACCTACTACGTCGTGGCGCATTTCCATTACGTGCTGTCGCTGGGCGCGGTGTTCGCCATTTTCGCGGGCTGGTATTACTGGTTCCCGAAAATGAGCGGCTACATGTACAACGAGACCATCGGCAAGCTGCACTTCTGGATGACCTTCATCGGGGCCAACATCCTGTTCTTTCCGCAGCACTTCCTCGGCCTCGCCGGCATGCCCCGCCATTACGCCGACTACCCCGAGGCCTACGCCTACTGGAACCGCATCTCCTCGTTCGGCTCCTACATCACGGCCGCCGCCACGCTGGTGTTCCTGTTTGGCGTGATCCATGCGTACTTCATTTCCAAACGCCGCGTCGGTGCCGATCCGTGGGGCATTCCCGCGCACCTGCAGACGCTGGAATGGACGCTGCCCTCGCCCCCGCCGTACCATCAGTTCGAAACGCTGCCCGTCATCAAAGACAGCGTCGAGCACTGAACCCGCAGCGCCCCGCCCAAAAGCGGGGCGTTTTGCTGTCCGGGTAATGCGGAGTTGTTTGCGGCGTTGACTTCGGTTATACCCATGGTCATACTAGCGCTACCGCGCGCATTGGTGCTGTCCCGCCATCGTTAATGCTTCATATCGATGACGGCCTCCGGCTCGCCCTGGCGTTATAGTCACACGGCGTCAGCCGGTTCGCCGCCCGGCCCATCGGCCGCATTGCCCGCGCAGCGCTCCCATGCGATGACGCGATCTCTCCCTTCCCTCAGCGCGCACCCGTGTTCCCCGTCATGACCGATGCAACCGTTATATCCGCACGGCCAGAGCCTATCGAGGTGCTCGGCGGCAGCGTCGGCGATTACTGGGCGCTGTTGAAGCCGCGCGTCATGTCGCTGGTCATCTTCACCGCGCTGGTCGGCATGGTGGCCGCCCCCGGCTCGATCCATCCGGCGTTGGCGTTGATCGGCCTACTGTGCATCGCCATCGGCGCGGGCGCCTCGGGCGCGCTCAACATGTGGTACGACGCCGACATCGACAAGCTGATGGCGCGCACCGCCGGGCGTCCGATTCCGCGCGGCCAGGTCACGCCCGACGAAGCGCTGACCTTCGGCACGATCCTGTCGGTCTTTTCGGTGCTGACGCTCGGGCTGGTGGTCAACTGGACCGCCGCAGCGATCCTCGCCTTCACCATCGGCTTTTACGTGTTCGTCTATACGATGTGGCTGAAGCGTTCGACGCCGCAGAACATAGTCATCGGCGGCGCGGCCGGTGCGTTCCCGCCGATGCTTGGCTGGGCCACGGTGACGGGCAACGTCGGCATCGAAAGCGTGGTGCTGTTCCTGCTCATATTCCTGTGGACGCCGCCGCACTTCTGGGCGCTGGCGCTGTACCGCGCGCGCGATTATGAGCGGGCGGGCATTCCGATGCTGCCGGTGGTGGCGGGGCCGGACGAAACCCGTCGCCAGATCCTGCTCTATTCGGTGGCGCTCGCAGTGGCAGCGGTCGCACCCTATGCGGTCGGCATTGGCGGTCTGTCGTATCTGGTGATCTCGTCGCTGCTGAGTGCGGCGTTCCTGGCGCTCGCCGTGCGGGTTTATCGCGTGCGCGAGGGACGCGAGGCGGATGCGGTTGCCAAGCGGCTGTTCCTGTTCTCGATTTTTTATCTCTTCGCGCTTTTTGCCGTGCTGCTCGTTGAACACATCGTCGCGCGGGTCCTGGCATGACCGATCGCGAACCCGCCGGCATCGATCGGTTGAACCAGTGGATCAAGCAACGTCCGTGGGCTCCGGTCGCGGGCTCGATGGCGGTGTGGCTGGTGGCCGTGTTGGGCTTGCGCGGCGGCGGCATGGCGTCGCTCGGTTGGGCAATGGCGATCGGCGCGTTCGCGGTCGCGGCAATGTTCGGTGCCTTGGCGATGGCCAACCATGTCAGTCGTGGCGAAACCGAGGCCGTGCGCCGCCAGCGCGCCCGCAACATCGCCATCGGCTTGGCCTTGGCAGGCTTGGTCGTCGTGTTTTACGTGGCGACGCTGGTGCGGCTCGGCAGCCATGTCATGAACCGGCCGATGTGAGGAGCCAGCTTTGACGCCCTCGACCCGACAGAATGCACCAAGGCTTCGCCACGGCACGATCGCTGCACTCTGTGTGGCCATGGTGGCTGGCATGGTCGGGCTCGCCTACGCGTCGGTGCCGCTCTATCGCATGTTCTGCCAGGCGACCGGCTTCGGCGGTACGACGCAGCGCGTCGTCAGCGCCAGCCCGATTGTGATCGACCAGACGGTCACCGTCCGCTTCGACGCCAACGTGGCCCCCGGATTGCCCTGGACCTTCACGCCCGTGACCGCACCCGCCACGCTCAAGCTGGGCGAAGTCGCCAACGCGGTCTATCGTGCCACCAACACCAGCGACACCACCACCATCGGCACCGCCGCCTATAACGTCGTGCCCGATCAGGCCGGCGTGTTCTTCAACAAATTGGCCTGCTTCTGCTTCACCGAGCAGACGTTGTCAGCCGGGCAGTCGGTCGACATGCCCGTGCAGTTTTTCGTCGATCCGGCCATGGCTGCCGATGCGGATGGTCGCCGGGTTGGCGAGATCACGCTCTCGTACACGTTTTTTCCCGTCGTTGCGGCGAAAAAGGGAGTTGCGCTGCAGGGAGCGGATGCTAAGGGTCGCGGCAAGGGATCGTAACGCTACGGCGGAGTTCGCGCCGGTATAGCGGGCGAGGTTTTGGACACTGGTGGGCGTAGAGTGGCGCCTTGAAAACAGGGACGACGGAGGGGTTATGGCCGACAGCCACGCAACCAAGAATCACGATTATCATTTGGTCAACCCGAGCCCTTGGCCGCTGGTCGGCTCGATCGGCGCGTTCGTCATGGCCGTCGGCGGCATCATTCTGATGCGCTCGCTGGGCAGTGGCGCCGGCTTGTTCGGCGCGCACGGGCCGTGGGTTTTCTTTGCCGGCTTCCTGCTTGTTTTGATGACCATGGCGCTGTGGTGGCGCGACGTGATCGTGGAGGCCAATGGCGGCGATCATACCGCCGTCGTGCGGCTGCATCTGCGCTACGGCATGATCATGTTCATCGCCTCTGAAGTGATGTTCTTCGTCGCTTGGTTCTGGGCCTATTTCGATGCCTCGCTGTTTCCGTCCGCGGTCTATCCGATCGGCGGCGACGGCACCGCCATGATCGGCATGGTTGAGCGCGCCGCGACCACCGGGGGCGTGTGGCCGCCCAAGCCCACCGCCGATCACACCTTCATCGCCACCTTCGATCCGTGGGGCCTGCCGCTGGTCAATACGTTGATCCTGCTGCTGTCGGGCACCACGGTCACCATGGCGCACCACGCCTTGCTCGAGAATAACCGCAAATGGCTGGTGCGCGGCCTCGCCATGACCGTTGTGCTGGGGCTGTTGTTCACAGCGCTGCAGGCCTATGAGTATGGGCACGCCGCATTCACCTTCGGTGGCAACATCTACGGTTCCACGTTTTTCATGGCCACCGGCTTTCATGGCGCGCATGTGATCATCGGCACCATATTCCTTGCTGTCTGCCTGGTTCGCGCCATGCGTGGGGCATTCACGCCCGAGCAGCACTTCGGCTTCGAGGCCGCCGCTTGGTATTGGCACTTCGTCGACGTGGTCTGGCTGTTCCTGTTTGCCTGCATCTACGTCATCGGCGCCGGCGCTAATGCCGGGGCTGGGCACTGAACACCGCCGCCTCAGCTCAGCATATCTCCAAAATATGAATACCCGGTCCGCTGCGGCGCACCGGGTATTTTTTTGCCTATGAAGCAAGCAGCAACGTCCGTCGCGCCGATTATTCGACGGCTGTTAGAGTGTAACCGGCTTCCCGCAACAATTCGACGATACCGTTGTCGCCCGGCAGATGCATGGCGCCGACTGCGACGAACACGTTGCCAGTTGCCAGATGCATCAGCATGCGGTCGCGCATGCGTGTGTTGCGCTCGTCCAGCACATGCTTGCGGTATGATTCGAGCGCCGTGGCATCG
>JANXYD010000147.1 GCA_025350265.1 Hyphomicrobiaceae bacterium
GCCGTGATCGAAGATTTTTATCGCATCAAGCGCTTGCCGCCCTACGTTTTCGCCGAAGTGAACCGGCTCAAAGCGGCGGCGCGAGCGCGGGGTGCCGATATCATCGATCTCGGCGGGGCTCGTGGGTGAGGTTGAGGCAAGCACGCTTGCGGTGCCAAAGCACCCTCAGCGCGCCGAACCTTCATACGGTGATCCGGCTGCCGCGTCAAAGGTTTGGGTGCCGATGGCAATCCGCGTGTCGCGGATATGAGGCGCTGCCTGTTTGCTGTGGCGGCTGCGCTGTCGGGGCCTCGAACTCACCAACCAGGCGCCCGCGCCTGGACCGGCCTTGTAAAACAGAAGACGGGCGGTCCGGCGGGTGTCCCCCCGGCCGGAGCGCGAGGGCTGGTCCTCGTTCGCGCGCGAGCGCGATCAGCCACGCGCCATCTATCCGCCTTGGCGCGCCCGGACAGCCGGCATATGGTGATCGCCAGCCAACGCCTTGCCATCCGGAGACGACATGCTCACATCCGCGCCGCCGCTGCTGTCTGTTTCGGTCCTCGCCGCGCGCATCGGCAATGGCACCAAACTTGTGCTGCCAGCGGATTATTCCGGCTGTGCGATGGCCGTCGTCACCGAACTGATGCGCCGCCCGGTGCGGGATCTGCATCTGGTCGGCGCGCCGGTGATGGGCTTTCAGGCGGATCAGTTGATCGGCGCGGGGTGCGTCGCGCGGGTGGAAGCGGCCGCGGTCACATTAGGCGAGCACGGACTAGCCTCTCGGTTCACGGCCGCGCTGAAAAGCGGCGAACTGGAAATGTGGGATGCGACGTGCCCGGCCATTCATGCGGGATTGCAGGCGTCCGAGAAGGGCGTGCCCTTCATGCCGATGCGCGGGTTGATTGGTTCGGATCTGCTGGCCGTGCGGCCGGATTGGAAGGTGATCGACAATCCGTTAGCTGAAGACGGCAAGCGCGATCCGATCGCGATCATTCCCGCCATCCAGCCGGATGTGGCGCTGTTTCATGCGGCAAAGGCTGATCGCCACGGTAATGTGTGGATCGGCATCCGCCGCGAATTGATGCTGATGGCACATGCATCGAAGGCGACGTTCGTCAGCGTGGAAGAAATCGTCGACGGTAACCTGCTGGATGATCCGGCGTTGGCGGCGGGGACTATTCCATCGCTGTATATTTCGGGCTTGGCGGTTGCTGTGCGCGGGGCAGCACCGATCGGACTGGCTGATTGCTACAGTGCCGACAATGCAGCACTTGCAGCGTACGCGACGGCTGCACGTTCCAGCGCCGGCTTCCGCGACTGGCTTGCCCGCAAGCTCGATCGCGAACCGGTGACGGCATGAGCGCCGCATCGCACCTTTCGCCGTCTGAAATCATGATTGCCGCCGTGGCGCCGATGCTGGAAGGGCTCGGCCACGTCGCGGTCGGTTCGCAATCGCCGATCCCCGGGTCGGCGGCGCTACTGGCGCAGGCGCGCTCGGGCGGCCGAATGCGTGTGTCGATCCTCGGCAGCCGCGATCAGAACCCGTTCACAGACGGCGGGCGCGAATTATTTGATTGCGCGGGACAGGGCCGCATCGATGCGTTTTTTCTCTCCGGCGGGCAGATCGACGGTGCGGCAAATATCAATCTGGTCGGCACCGGCGAGATCGAAACCTATCCACGCCACCAGCAGCGCTTTCCGGGCTCGTTCGGCTCGGCGTATCTTTATTACGTGGTACCGCGCGTCATTCTGTTTCGCGAGGAGCACACGCCACGGACGCTGGTGAAGGTGGTCGATTTCATCTCTGCGCCCGGCACCAGCGCCGCGAATGTGTATCGTCCCGGCGGGCCGTTTGCGCTGGTCACCAGCCGCTGCGTTTTCAGCTTCGACAAGCATCGCGCGCGCTTCACGCTGCAGAGTTTGCATCCCGGCGTCACCACCGCCGAAATCGCGGAGTACACCGGCTTCGCGTACGACACGCCTGCACGCGTGCCTGAAACACCATCGCCTGACCCAGCAACGCTGGCATTGCTGCGCGGCGACATCGCGCGCTTGGTCGCGGCCACCTATCCAGGGTTCGCGCTGAAGACGTGGGGCATCGGCTGAATGTCCAGCGATACGATCACTGCGGCAAAAGCCCTCATGCGCGCCAAAGCCAAGGCGCTGCGTGCGGCTCTTGCGCCGCAGGCACGGCAAGCAGCCAGCCTTGCCATCGCGGAAATCGCGTTGAGTTTCCTGCCGAGTTTGCCCGCGCCGGGGGCCATCGTCGGCGGTTTCATGCCGATCGGCGAGGAAATTTCACCCCTCCCGCTGATGGCTAAGCTGCGCGACCAGGGCTACGGTCTGGCCCTGCCCGTGATGATGGAAAAAAACCGACCGTTACAATTCCGCACCTACAAACTGGGCGATGCGCTGATCCCCGCTGTGTGGGGCATCCGCCAACCCGCTGCAGACCAACCGTCCGTCACGCCCGATATCGTCCTCACCGCGCTCCTCGCATTCGACGACGCGGGGTACCGGCTCGGCTACGGTGGCGGATACTATGATCGCACGATCTCTGCGACGCGCGCTCACCGAAGCCTGGTAACGATCGGTTTGGCTTACGACGAGCAAAGGGTCGACGCCGTGCCCCATCTCGATTATGACGAACCAGTGGACTGGATTTTGACGCCTTCGGGGGCCCATCGAACTAGACCTTGAGTTGTCTAGCCCGCAAACAGGAGCCTCCGATACATGCGATTTTTGTTCCTCGGCGATGTGGTCGGCCGCTCCGGCCGCAAGGCGGTGATTGAGACGCTGCCGAAGCTGATCGCCCGCTACAAACTAGATTTTGTCGTCGTCAACGGCGAGAATGCGG
Organism: Hyphomicrobiaceae bacterium; assembly: GCA_025350265.1. Lineage (GTDB taxonomy): Bacteria > Pseudomonadota > Alphaproteobacteria > Rhizobiales > Hyphomicrobiaceae > JABFRJ01. The sequence goes on from JANXYD010000147.1 coordinate 2,837, forward strand.
CGGGTGGCTTCGGCATCACCGAGGCGATCACCAACGAACTGCTGTCGGCGGGTGCCGATTGCGTCACGCTCGGCAATCATGCGTTCGATCAGAAAGAAGCGCTGGTATTCATCAACCGGCAGCCCCAACTGATCCGGCCGATCAATTTTCCCAAGGGCACGCCAGGTGCGGGCGCGGGGCTGTTCAAAGCCAAGAACGGCGCGGAGGTGCTGGTCATCAATGCCATGGGGCGCGTGT
>JANXYD010000287.1 GCA_025350265.1 Hyphomicrobiaceae bacterium
CCATTGAGGAAATTCACGGGCTTGGGCGCGACGGCTTTCACCACCGCCTCGATCTGCTCGCGCGTCTTGATGCCGGGCGCATAGAGACAATCGGCACCAGCATCCGCATAGGCCTTGAGCCGCGCGATCATCTGGTCGAGATCGGGCACGCCTGCGATGAAGCCCTCGGCGCGCCCGGTGAGCGACAGCACCGTCCATGCGTCGACGAACCCGTCCGGAGCGACCTTTCCGCCCTCGGCCACGCGGAAGCGCGCGAGCGGACGGGTCGTGATCGCGGCGGGGAGATCGCGCACCTCGCCGCCGTGGATCGGCGTGGGCCTCACGAGCTTCACCCGATCGAGGGGCACGAGATCGGCCTCGGTCGAGATGCCGAAGAGGCGCCCTCCCGTGTCGACGACGGACGCGAACGCGAAGCTCGAACGGTGGCTCGCGATGCCGCGATGCACGCCGTAGCGAAGCGTCTTCTGCTGATTGAGCGGCCGCGGGAGCACCTTTCCGCCCTCGAGGAACGACGGCACGGGGGTGGGGTCCGCCCATCCGATCTGTTGCATGGTGTACCGCGACGCCGAGCCCGCGGTGTCGACGACCATGCGGACCGTGACGGCGGATCCTCCGTCCTGGCGCTGCAAGTTAGTTACCACGGAACATACGACAAATCTGACGCTTGATCACGCACAGGTTGCGATTTTGGTAAAAACCACTTGCGGACACCGCATTCGCAGCCGCCACTGCAGCGCGCAAAAGCGCACTGCAGGCTCTGTTTATTTGAACTGGGCGAGATAGGCGATCACGTCGCGACGGTCCTGTTCGTCGGACAAACCAGCGAAAGCCATCTTGGTCTTGGGCATATAGGCCAACGGATTGGCGAGATATTTGAACAGTTCGTCTTCCGTCCAGATCGCACCCTTATCGCCGAAGGCCTTGTTGGCGTCGGAATAAGTATAGTCGGGCGCGCTGCCAACCTTGCGACCGACGACCCCCGTCAACTGCGGGCCGACCTTGTTCTTGGCGTCGGGGCCGGCGTCGTGGCAGGCGCGGCATTTCTTGAAGACATCCTCACCGGCCTCGACGTTGCCGGGCTCGGCCAGTACCGGAGCCGCAGCAAGCGTTAAAAGGCCGGCGGTGAGGAAAAATCGAACGTGACGGCGCATTGGCGTTTCATCCTGCAAGCGAAGCCGAGATCAGCACCGATTGATATCATCTCGGCGCGCCAAGTCGGCGCGACTTTTCGTTGCACGGATCATTTTCGTTATCGCGCGACCGTTGACGGCCGCTGAGCGGAGGCGGCCGATGCGACTGATTTGGCCGCCTTGCCCAATTCAGCCTTGGCCTGCGTCTTGATCACCACCGGAGTCTTGCCGGCCTCATAGGCTTTGTCCCAATAGGGCTCCGCGCCATAGAGATCGGACAGGAACTCGATTAGTGCATTGACTTTCGTCGGCATAAAGTCGCGGCACGGATAAACCGCGTAGATGGCGACGGTTTCGGCACCGCGATACTCCGGCAGCACCACCTTGAGTTCACCGCGCTGCAATTCGGGGCCGATATCCCAGATCGACCGCAACGCCAGCCCGAGACCGCTCATCAACGCCGTGCGCACGAACTCGGCCGAATTTGAGCGGATGTTGCCTTTGACGCGGATCTGTTCGCGCCCGGTAGGGCCGGTCAGCCGCCAGAAATCCTGCGCGCCGGCCGACAGGCAATTGTGCATATCGAGTTCGGCAAGGCTGGCGGGCGAACCATAGCGCTCCAGATATTTCGGCGAGGCGCAGATCACCCGCTTGTCGGCCGCGAGCTTTTTTTGCACGAGCGAACTATCCTGCAGTTCGCCGATCCGGATCGCCACGTCAAAGCCGCGGCTGATGATGTCGACAAAATCGTCGGTGAGATGGAAGTCGAGTTCAATCTCCGGGTATTTGCCTAGAAAATCGGCAAGATACGGCGCGATATGCTGCCGACTGAACGATGTCGGCGCGGTTACCTTGAGCAGTCCGCGCGCCTTGGTGTTACGCCTGGAAACGAAATCTTCGGCTTCCTCGACGAGGTTGAGAATATCGACGACGCGCTTGTAGTAGCCCTCGCCGGTTTCGGTCAGCGTCAGTTGACGGGTCGTGCGCTGGAACAGGCGTGCGCCGATCTCCTCTTCCAACAGGCTGACGCGCTTGGAAACGACGGCCGGCGACAACCCCATTTCACGTCCGGCAGCACTCATGTTGCCGGTTCGGGCCACACGGGCGAAAATGTCGAGATCGGTAATTGCGGTCACGGGACGATCCTCTGAGACGCTCGCAGATCAAGCAGTCTGCGTTTTGCAACAAAGGAAGGTACAATCACACGATTGAATAAGCACCTTCCATAACTGGGAATACCCTGTCGCAGCGGCCATAGTTTGTCTACGATCTGGAACAACTCGGCGATCTGTTTCGCAATTTTGGAGAAAGTGGCCGCATTAATTGAGACGAAATTGGGGCGATTACCAGCCGTATCTGCCACCACACCCCTCGCCGCAAGCGGTGGGTTGGGCTATGAATTACCTTATCTGGAATTCGGCGCGACAGACCGGCGACAACTCGCCTGCGCCAAGGAGCGTTATCAATGTCATCCATCCTTCTGCCGGACGCCGACGTCGATATCGTCGCGCGCCGAGTAGACATCGTCAAAGAACTGCAGGCGCTGCTGGGCCGTGACCGCGTGATCGGTGACGAGGATGGCCGGCGGGCCTACGAGACTGATGCGCTGACCGCCTATCGCTGCATGCCGCTGGCGGTGGTGCTGCCGCAATCGACCGAAGAAGTGGCGAAAGCGCTCAAGTACTGTCACGCCAACGGCATCAAGGTCGTCGCGAGGGGGGCGGGCACGTCGCTCGCCGGCGGCGCGTTGCCTGCCGAAGATGCGGTTGTCATCACGGTATCGAAGATGAAGCGCGTGCTCGATCTCGACTATCCCAACCGTATCGCGCGCGTCGAAACCGGCATCACCAATCTGGCCATTACCGGCACCGTGGCCAAGGACGGCTTTTTTTATGCGCCCGACCCGTCGAGCCAGTTGGCCTGCACGCTGGCCGGCAACATCGGCATGAATTCCGGTGGCGCGCATTGCCTTAAGTACGGTGTCACCACCAACAATGTGCTGGGCCTGCGCATCGTGCTGATGGACGGGGAAATTGTCGACATCGGCGGTGCCCATCTCGACAGCGGCGGCTACGACCTGCTGGGCCTTATCGTTGGCTCAGAAGGCCAATTCGGCATCGTCACCGAGGCCACTGTGCGCATTATCAAGGCGGCCGAAGGCGCGCGCCCGATGATGCTGGGATTTCAGTCGAGCGAGGTGGCCGGGCAGTGCGTGTCCGCCATCATCGGCGCGGGCCTCATTCCAGTCGCCATCGAATTCATGGACCGGCCCGCCATCCAGATTTGCGAGGCGTTCGCCAAGGCCGGCTATCCACTCGATGTGGAAGCCTTGCTGATCGTGGAAGTCGAAGGCTCCGACACCGAGATCGACGATCAGTTGTCAGACATCACCGAGATCGCCAAGCAATTCAATCCCAGCGTGATCAAGGTTTCCGACAGCCCCGAAATGAGCGCCAAGATCTGGAAGGGCCGCAAAAGCGCATTCGGCGCGGTCGGCCGGATCGCCGACTATATCTGCATGGACGGCACCATTCCGCTCGGCCGACTGCCAGAGGTTCTGGTCGCGATCACCGAAATATGCCAGCGGCACCAGCTCAAGGTCGCCAACATTTTCCACGCTGGCGACGGCAACCTGCACCCGCTCATTCTGTTCGATGCCAACGATCCCGCCAGCGCCGAGCGTGCCGAGTTGGCCGGCAATGAAATTCTGACGCTGTGCGTCAAGGTCGGCGGTTGTCTGACCGGCGAACACGGCGTCGGCATCGAGAAGCGGGATCTCATGCATGTGCAGTTCAACGCCACCGACCTCGCTCTGCAGATGCGCATCAAAACCGTGTTCGATCCGGATTGGCTGTTGAACCCCGCCAAGGTATTTCCGCTCGACGCGCGCCTTATGGCCGAAATACCCGAGCGCCGCGAGCGCACGGTGCGCACCGTGCGCTCGGCCGCGTAAAACCGAAACCCTTGGGAAAAGTCACAGTGCAACTCGCAGCCGAAATGCGTCCCGATACCGAGGCCGCGCTCGCCGAAATCATCGCCTCAGCCGCGGCATCCAAAACCAGCCTTGAAATCGCCGGCGGCGGCTCAAAGCGCGCGATCGGGCGTCCAACGAACGCCGCCCATCTCGTCTCCACACGCAGCCTGCGCGGCATAACCCTTTATCAGCCGAACGAAATGGTGATGTCGGCGCGCGCAGGCACGCTGTTGTCCGAGGTGCAGAGCGTGCTCGCCAGGGGCAATCAGATGCTGGCATTCGAACCGCTCGAACTGGCCGGCGTGGTCGGCGGCGATGCGCGGCAAGCGACGATCGGCAGCATATTCGCAACCAACGCATCCGGGCCACGCCGGCTCGCAGTGGGAGCTGCGCGCGATCACCTGATGGGTATTCGCGGCGTCAACGGTCGCGGCGAAGTGTTCAAGAACGGTGGCCGCGTGATGAAAAACGTCACCGGCTACGATCTGTGCAAGGGCCTCGCCGGAAGCTGGGGTACGCTGGCGGTGTTCAGTGAAGTGACATTCAAAGTCATGCCGAAGCCGCCGGCATCGACGACGCTGGTGCTGCTGGGCCTCTCCGATGAGATCGCCATCGAGGTGCTGTGCTCGGTGATGGGCACGCCCTACGAAATCACTGGCGCGGTGCACATCCAGCAGCACCTCGCGGTCACCCTCGATCACATGGGGTTGCGCGGCCAGGGCAAGTCCGTCACCGCGTTTCGGCTCGAGGCACCGCCGAAGTCGATCGCCTATCGCCGCGACAAGCTGACGGCGGCGTTGAAAGTCTACGGCCAGTTGCAGGATCTCGAGCAGAAAAGCTCGGAAGCGTTCTGGGATGAAATGACGCGACTGAGCGTATTCGAGGGCAGCGATCATCCGCTGTGGCGATTGTCGACGGCACCCGGCAAGGGTCCGACTGTCGTGGCCGCGATCGGCCGTTACATGCCGGTCAGCGCGGTTTACGATTGGAGCGGCGGCCTCGTATGGATCGACCTTCCCGTCACCACCGATGCGGGGGCCGCCGACGTACGCCGGGTGATTGCCAGTCACGGCGGGCACGCAACGCTAATCCGCGCCTCGGCGTCGACCCGCGCCTCGACCGATGTATTCCAAACCCTGGAGCCGGGCGTCCAAAACCTCAGCCGGAAACTGAAAGCCACGTTCGATCCGGCCAACATTCTCAACCCCGGTCGCATGTACGTCGCGTTCTGAGGTGTGTTTCAAAATGGGCAGGTGGTCTGGAGGAACGCGTTCCTCCGGCGCGGCACGGGGCTGCCCCCGTTTCGCGCGGGAGGCGCGAACTACTTGCGCGACGCTTTCCCAGCCGGCACAGCTTTCCCAGCCGGGGCATTCGGCGGATTGGCCGCATCGTAGGCCCGGCAATAGTCGGCATAGTCAGCCAGCGTCACTTCGGCGAGCGTGAAGGCTGTTTTACACCACCGCGCCGGCAAAGCGGCACCCGCGCGCGCGCAAGCAACCAACTCATCCGCCGTCGCCGATCCACCACGCCCAGCCGAGCGCAATTGCGCCCACGCGGCCAGTTGCCCCATGGTGCCGGTAACCACTGATAGCGCCCCCTTCCGCTGAGCGATGCTGCCGAGATCGAGGCGGTCGGCGCTCGGCTGCAACTCCTTGAGCACGAATGGCGCATCGTCAAACACAACGGCGCTCAGAAAGTGCGGCGATACGGCTTGGCAGCGATGCTGCGTCTCGACGATGCGCTCGGCCTCCGATGACCATTTCGGCTGTTTGACGGCAACCACCGGCGCGAGGCTCGACGGCACGGCCGCCTTGAGATCGATCAGCATGTTGCCATCCGGCGAGCCGCTGCCGGTGAGCAGCAGCACATAGCGGGCTATGCCCAAGCTGCCGGTGCCGGCGACGCGCCGCGCAGCATCGATGAACTCGTAAGCGTCGGGATCGCCGAACTGCTTGCCGAGCGCCGTCGCGAATTTCGCAAGCTTGACACGTTCGGCGGCCGATATCGGCAGCATACGTTGACTGGGCACGTCGAGGGTACGCCGGCCTTTGACCTTGGTTGTCCGCCGCTCGAGCAGACGCACCTGAGAGCGCGATTTCAGCGCGCCCAGCAGATCGCTGATCGGTCCTTGAGCCAACCGCCGCTCGATCCACCGTGCCTTGCCCGAAGCCAGCGCCGCCAGATAGGCATCGGCGGCGCTCTGCATCAGCACATGCGTCTCCGCCTCGCCGACTTTCAGTGCTGGCGCGGCAATGGCAATGCTGCTCAGAAGCCGCAGCAGTTCCCAATCGCACGGCGCTTTGGCCGCCTCGTCAAAATCGTTGATGTCGAAATAAGCCAGGCCGTTGTCGGCGAGATAAGTACCGAAATTTTCAAGATGCAGATCGCCCGAACACCAGGCAGCGGGCGCGCTTGCGTCGAGTTTGGCCTCGTGCGCGCGCTGCCAGTAAAGGTGCGCCGTGCCGCGATAAAACGAGAACACGTTCGCGCGCATCGCCACGGTCTTGAGCGCGAGACGTTCGGCCTCGCGCCCACTGTTGTACGCAGCGATCAGCGACGATGCGGCTTCCGCCTTGGCCATCAACCACGGCCCTCGAACGGCATGGCGGTGGCCTTGATTGTCATCGTCAGCACGTTGGCGTCGAGCGGCAGCGACGCCATGTAGCGGATCGCCGACCCGCAGTGCACGGGGTCCATCACCGGCTCGGGCGCGGACTGCCCGTTGGCTTGCGGCACACCCGCTTTCATGCGCCCGCCCATGTTGGTATCGGCGTTGCCGACGTCGAGTTGGCCGCAGGCGATGTTGTGCTTGCGTCCATCGAGCGCGATGCACTTGGTAAGCCCGGTGATAGCGTGCTTGGTGGCGGTGTAGGCAATCGAATTTGGGCGTGGCGCGTGCGCGGAAATAGAACCGTTATTGACGATGCGTCCGCCGCGCGGCTGCTGCGACTTGAAGTGGCGGATGGCCTCTTGCGCGCACAGGAACGAGGCGGTCAGGTTGACGTCGACAACGCCTTGCCACTGCGCCAGCGTCAACTCTTCCATCGGCACGGCAGGCGCGCCCATTCCAGCGTTGTTGAACAGGAAATCGACGCGACCGAAGGTCTTGACGGTATCGGCGAACAGTCGCTTGACGTCGGCTTCCTTGGTCACGTCGGCAGCCACCGCGTGCATTTTGCCGCCACCGGGCTTGGCCATGGCGACCGCCTTGTCCAGCTCTTCCTTGCGGCGGCCGGTCACCACCACGTCCCAGCCGTCGGCCTGGAGTTGCAGCGCCGACTCGCGCCCGATGCCGGTGCCGCCGCCCGTGATGATCGCGACTTTTTTCGACATGTTGCCGTTCCCCTGATTGATACCATAGATAGCCTTGCGGCGCAGTCTAACAGGCTGCGCCATGACCGCAATCCGCATACCGGAATGCCTGCCGCTCAAGCGCCCACTGCTGCCATTTCTGACCAAACGCGCGGCGAAAGCCTGCCCTGGCCGCCTGGCTCAGTGCGCGAACAGCACCGGAAGTTCGGCGCGGGCCAGAATGTGGCTGGTGGCCCCACCGAAAATCATCTGCCGAAGGCGGCTCTGCGTATAGGCCCCCTTCAATAGCAGATCCGCGCCATAGGCCTTGGCTTCCGCCAGAATCACCTCGCCCGCATTGCGGCCTTTCGGATCGACCGATTTTTCCGTGGCTGCGATGCCGTGCGCCGCCAGATGACCGGCTGCCTCCCGCGCACTCGGGCCTGAAACACTGTTGCCCTCTACGAACAGGAATTGCACGCGGTTGGCCTTGACCAGCAACGGCATGGCGAGCGCAATCGCCCGCGCGGTCTCCGTCGACCGGTTCCAGTGGATCATGATGCTCTGGCCGATCGTTACCGGCGCGATGGGTGGTGCCATCAACACCGGCCTGCCGCTGTCGAACAGCGCCGCCTCGAAAGCCGTCACGCGGCCACCTTTAGGACCGGGCCGTGGCAGCACCGTCAGATCGTAGAGCCGGCCGAGACTGCCCAACTCGCCATCGTCGATGGTGCCGCCACCGCGCCAGCGCAGGTTTTTTGCACCCGCCGCGCCTTTTTCGAACTGGGCACGCGCATCGCGAATGTATTTGGTTTCGTCCCAGTCGGCAGGCGGCAAGGTCACGGCAACGATCGGGTCGGGTGCGACAACTTCGGCAAACGCCGGCCGCAGCGCCACCCCATCGACGCTGGCCGCGAATATTTCGGCGATCAGCCGTGCGCACGTTACCGCAGAAAGCGACGGCATTGCCGGATCAGTCGGAACCAGAATTGCTTTCATGGCGAACTTCCATTTGAGTACCGATTGCGCCACCACTATAGCCGACAACCCGAAATGTGACCAATGACAACGCCTGATGGCCAAACAGGAAAAGCATGACGCTTGAAATCAATGCCGATTTCAGCCGTGCCGAAGTGCTGGCGATGGAGCGGGCGGCGGCGCGCGCCTGGCCGGCGCTCGAAGCCATCGACGTCGACGGTTGGGTCTGGCGCGCGTCGGGCGGCGGATCGCGGCGCGCCAATTCAGTGTTACCCTTGACGTTCCACGGCCACGACGTGGACGCAGCCGTCACACGGGTCGAAGCACTTTACGCGGCACGTGGTCTCGATAGTTATGTGCAGGTCAGTTCCATTGCCGCCCCCGCCGATCTTGACGCCGTCCTCGCCGGCCGTGGCTATACCTTGGAAGAGCCGGTGTTGCTGCTGGCCAAGCGTGCGGACGCAGCGATTGCCGACGCGGCGAGCCCGGCAGCCGTCGTTGTGACGGCGGACCCCACCTCTGACTGGCTCGGCGTTTATCTGCCCACCGTCGAGGGCGAGGCGCGGCGCAACGCGGCCCCGGCCACCCTCGCGCGCGTACCCGGCCGGCGCGCTTTCCTCACGACCTATCATGGCGGACGCGCATCGGCATCGGCACTGTGCGTTGTATCACCTGACGGCATCGCCGTCGTCGAATGCGTGGCAAGCGATCAGACGCGACGGCGCACCGGAGCCGGCAGCGCCATGATGGCAGCGCTGGAAACCTGGGCCATCAGCAACGGTGCCGAGAACATCGCATTGCAGGTGGTCGAGGCCAACGCCGCCGCGTGTGCTTTGTATGCAAAGCGCGGCTATCGCCGTGCCGGTGCCTATCACTACCGCCGTCGCCGGCCAGTGTTCGCCTCATTCTAGTGGGATCGCGGCACGACGAGGCTTGGCCGCGCTTGCCTCTGATCGGAAAGCGCGCCGCGCCAGTCGTGGCTCGTCGCCAAGGCCAAGGGAACGGGCGCTTGCCATCCGCTGGGGTTGGCGGCATGACCTTGACAGACACGCTCGCACCGGAGTTTTGCGCATGCCTCGTTTCGCGGCCAATCTGTCGTTTCTCTTCACCGAACTGCCCTTTCTGGACCGCTTCGGCGCGGCCGCGCAGGCGGGCTTCAAGGCGGTTGAGTTTCTCAACCCGTTCGACGCGCCGAAGGCCGAGATCGCCGCGCGCTTGCACCAGCACGGTTTAACGCAGGCGCTCTTCAACATGGCGCACGGCGACTGGTCCAAAGGCGAACGCGGCATGAGCGCGCTGCCCGGCCGCGAGGCCGAATTCGAAAAGGCGGTGACCGGCGCGCTCGACTACGCGGTGACACTCGGCTGCAAGCGCCTGTTCGCGATGGCCGGCCTCAGGCACCACGGCGCCGACCGCAAAACCTACGTGGCCAATCTTAAAACAGCCACCCGCATGTGCGCCCCACACGGCATCGACGTGATCATCGAGCCGATCAACACGCGCGATATCCCCGGTTATTTCCTCAACCTGACCGAGGACGCCCGCTCGATCATCCATGAGGTCGGCGCTACCAACATCGGCCTGCAGTTCGACTTGTATCATCGCCAGGTCATGCAGGGCGACACGGTGATGGCCATCCGCGAATTCGGCCATTTAGCCAAACACTACCAGATCGCCAGCCCGCCCGATCGCGGCGAGCCTGACGACGGCGAAATGAACTATCGGTATCTGTTCGCCGAAATCGACCGCAGCGGCTTCGATGGCTGGGTCGGCTGCGAATACAAACCGCGCAATGGCACGCTGGCTGGCCTCGGCTGGGTCGAGAATTGCGGTGTGAAACTGGGCTGATAGGGGTGCAATGCCAGGGCGTTGGCTGGCCATCTCCGCTGCCGATAGGCTCGCTTCGCGAATAGGGCTTCCGCCCTGCATGCTGGAAGCATGTCGCCGATATGACCCGACCGGAAGGACGCCCTCCGGACCGCCATCTTCTTGAACTCAGAAAATGAGGGGAGTTCGAGGGGCACCCCTCGAGCGGGTCATACCGGGAGGCGAAATCATTGACCTTTGGCGAAGGCCCCCTCACCTGTCCTTCGGACATTCTCTTCCCAATGGGCGAGGACCAACCCGCTGAGCATTGAGGAGTTACCTTCTCCCCCTGGGGAGAAGGTGCCCGAAGGGCGGATGAGGGGGTATTTTTCTCACCGGTCATTCTTTTCGCTGGTCGGTTTCATAGTGCGATAGCCCTAATCGCGCAGCGAGCACCCCACCCAACAGATTTGCCCATTGAGCCCTGCCCCGGCGTTCGCTACATAGGCGCAAACCTCCAAGGGGCCTGAGCCGCATGTCCGTCCGCCGATTGCATCCCGACCAACCCAACTCGTTCGCCTTCACGGCTGAAAACGAGGCATGGGCGGCGGCCACTATCGCCAAATATCCGGCCGGCAAGCAAGCCTCGGCCGTCATCCCGCTGCTGATGCGCGCCCAGGAGCAGCATGCCAACTGGTTGCCCGAGCCGGCCATCCGCCTCGTCGCCGATAAGCTCGGCATGGCCTATATTCGTGTCTACGAAGTGGCGACCTTCTACACTCAATTCCAGCTGGGACCAGTGGGCAGCAAGGCGCACGTGCAGGTCTGCGGTACCACGCCGTGCATGCTGCGCGGGGCGGAAGCCCTCAAAGACGTCTGCCGGCAAAAAATCCACAAGGACCAGTTCCATTTATCCGCCGACGGCGCTTTTTCGTGGGAAGAAGTCGAGTGCGCCGGGACATGCGCCAATGCACCCATGGTGCAGATCTTTGCAGATACCTACGAGGATCTGACACCTGAATTGCTCGAAAAGGTCATTGACGGCTATGCCAAAGGCACGCCTCCCAAGCCTGGCTCGCAGATCGGCCGCGTGGCATCGTCGCCCGAAGGTGGGTTCACCGCACTCACCGATCCCAGCCTTTACGACGGGTCGACCATCGGCAGCTGGCAAAAACGACTGACGGAAGCCGATGCGAAGTCGGCAGCGGCGACAGCGGCGGCGGCCGCAGCCGAAAAGAAAGCGTGAGCTGTCAGCCAATGACCGACGCGCCCAAGCAGCCTGAAATTCCACCAAAAATTCCTTATTTCCGCATGGCATTTCATGCCGGGCTGGCCGCGATCGTGTTTTTCTGGCTCAACCGTTTCGCCCTCGACCAGCCGCTCGGATTGTCGCTGCTGTGGGCCGCCGTCGCCGCCCTGTTCGCCGCCTACGTGGCCTACGGGCAGGGGCGATAGCTGGGCAAAGGCCGCGCAATGACCGCTCGATTTGAATTCGACTGGGACCCTTTGAAGGCCGCGCAAAACCTAGCCAAATATCGCGTTGCATTCGAGGACGCGGCGAGCATTTTTCTTGATCCCCTCGCATTGACGATCGCTGATACCAGCTTGGCTTCAGAAGAACGTTGGGTCACAATCGGCCTCAGTCGCATCAACAGCTTGCTCCTTGCCGTTCACACCCATGTCGAAATCAGCGGCGACCATGTCTATATTCGGATCATATCGGCACGCAAACCAAGCAGACGCGAGAAACGCCACTATGAGCAAACATCCGACCAAGCGTGAGGCTGGCAAGAGCGAGCCCGGAATGAAACCTGAATATGATTTCAGTGAAGGTGTTCGCGGAAAATTTTTCAAAAATGCAGCCATCATTATCCCACCCGTACACTTGGAGGTGGAGGTTCTGCAATATCTTCAGCAGAGAGCGACCGCGCGCGGCATGTCACTCAACACGCTCGTCAACGAACTCCTGAAGAAAGACATAGAGCTGATCGAATCCGTGATTTGAGGCCCGATCCGGGATGACGACGGCGTGCAGCGCGCGCCCCCCGTTCGCCGCCTACGCCACCTATGGGTAGGGTCGGCGGATAAGTGCGACTTTCGCCGCTTGGCTCCCGGATACGCGCCAAGACAAGTAACTGATCCATACATGAAACGGCCGCAGCCGCAGCCACTAGCCTGTGCACAGGTCAGGCAGGGAGCCGGATTACGGTCGGCCACCGCAGCCGCGCCCACATGCCCCGCTTGAGCGCCGCGCCAAGTGTGATAATCAGGGGCACTCAGTTCGATGCCAGGAAGGCGCACTATGGCTCTGCACGATCGCGACCGGATTTTCCGCAACATCTACGGCGTGCACGACGTCTCGCTGGCGGGCGCGCAGAAGCGCGGCGCGTGGGACGGCACGGCTGCGTTCATCAAGCGCGGGCCGGACTGGATCGTCAACGAGATGAAGGCGTCGGGCCTGCGCGGGCGCGGCGGTGCCGGCTTCCCCACCGGCCTCAAGTGGAGCTTCATGCCCAAGGCCGACCCGCGGCCGAGCTATCTCGTCATCAACGCGGACGAATCGGAACCCGGCTCGTGCAAGGACCGCGAAATCATGCGGCACGACCCGCATCTGCTGGTCGAAGGCGCACTCTTGGCGTCGTTCGCGATGCGCGCGCACACCTGCTTCATCTACGTGCGGGGCGAGTTCATCCGTGAGCGCGAGGCGCTGCAGCGCGCGGTCGACGAGGCGTATGCAGCCAAGCTGATCGGCTACAGCAATTCCAACGGCTGGGACTTCGACATCGTCGTCCATCACGGCGCGGGTGCCTACATCTGCGGCGAGGAAACCGCCATGCTCGAAAGTCTGGAGGGCAAGAAGGGCCAGCCGCGCATGAAGCCGCCATTCCCGGCCAACGTCGGGCTCTATGGTGCGCCGACTACGGTCAACAACGTCGAAAGCATCGCGGTGGCCGGTGAAATTCTGCGACGGGGCGCGGCGTGGTTTTCCGGGCTCGGCAAGCTCAACAATACCGGCACCAAACTGTTCCAGATTTCCGGACACGTCGCCAAGCCCTGCGTCGTCGAGGAGGAGATGGGCATTCCGCTCAAAGAGTTGCTCGAAAAGCATTGCGGCGGGGTACGCGGCGGCTGGGGCAATCTGCTGGCGGTCATCCCCGGCGGCTCGTCCATGCCGATGATCAACGAAGCCGATTGCCAAACCTTGACGCTCGATTTCGACGCCCTGTCGAAGCTGAAAAGCGGCATGGGGACGGCCGCCGTCATCGTCATGGACAAGTCCACCGACATCATCGCCGCGATCCGGCGGCTGGCCTATTTCTATAAGCACGAAAGCTGCGGTCAGTGCACGCCCTGCCGCGAGGGCACGGGCTGGCTCTGGCGCATTCTTTCCCGCATGGAAGCGGGTCATGCCGCGAAGTCCGAGATCGACCTGCTGTTCGACGTAACCAAACAGATCGAGGGCCACACCATCTGCGCACTCGGCGAGGCAGCGGCCTGGCCGGTGCAAGGCCTGCTGCGGAATTTCCGCCCCGTTATCGAAGCCCGCATCGATCAATACACCGCCAGCCACAAGCAGGCGGCGGAATGAAACCAAGCTTATCCTAAGCCGTGGGCTGACAAGTGGGGCACCTATTCCGTTTCCGCGATCCTGCGCACGCAGCGATAGACGTGATCTATGGGCCGTCGGCGTTGAACCGATAGCCGATGCCCGGCTCGGTCTGGATGAGATCGAGGCCATCGGCGTTGGCACGCAATTTTCCGCGAAGCTGCGCCACGAAGACCCGGAGATATTGCAGATCCTCCGCGTGCGCCGGCCCCCACACGGCCGTCAGGATCTGGCGATGGGTTACGACCCGGCCGGCATTGCGGACGAGGATCGCCAGCAGGTCGAACTCCTTGCGCGTCAGTTTCAGCGCGTGCCCGGCCTGCATGACGCTGTGTGCCGCGAGGTCGACCGTCAGCGGCCCGGCCGAAAGCACGGTGGTTTCCATCGACGACGACGCGGCGGCGCGGCGCAGCGCCGTGCGCAGACGTGCGGTCAATTCACCGATGCCGAAGGGTTTGTTGACGTAGTCGTCGGCACCGAGGTCGAGGGCGGCAATTTTTTCGGTTTCCCGATCGCGCGCCGAAAGCACGATGATTGGCACCTGCGACCACGCCCTAAGCTGTCGGATGACCTCCTTGCCATCCATATCGGGCAGGCCGAGATCCAGCACGATGACATCGGGTGCCGCCGTGGCCGCAACTTGCAACGCTTCCGCACCGGTCGCGGCCGTCACCACGTCGTAGCCGGCTGCGGCCAGGCTCGGCTTCAGGAAGCGCTGAATTTGTGGTTCGTCATCTACCACCAGAACGCGACGGCCGGTCATTGGGTGCCCTCGCGGCGGGCCTCGGTCGATGGCTCCGCCGCAGTTGACGGCAGCATGATCGTCATGCGTGTCCCGCCGTCGCCGCTTATGGGACTGTCCGCCGCGATCGTGCCGCCCATGGCTTTGATCAGGCCAGCGCAGATCGAAAGCCCCAACCCCGTGCCGGGTGCCCGCCCGTCGCTGCCGGACACGCGGAAGAATTTGTCGAACACCTTGTCCAACGCGTCAGGCGGAATGCCGCTGCCTTGATCGGACACGGTGATCTTGATCCATCCGCCTTCAGGCTTGACCTCCACGCGGGTGACGGATTTCGGGCCGCTGTATTTGTGCGCATTGTCCAGCAGGTTGAACATCACTTGATCGAGCAATGCCGCATCGCCCTGCACCAGCGGCACGGCTGCGGACACGTCCACTGCGATCTTTTGTCCGGCGAAAATCTTTTCGGCTCGGCGGACCGCGCCGACGACTGTATCGGCAATATCGACCCAGTCGCGTCGGATATCAACAGCACCCGCTTCCAGCCGCGTCATATCCAGCAAATTCGCCACGAACCGCGACATGCGACCGGCCTCTTCATCGATCGTGGCGAGCAGATCCGAGCGATCCGAAGGCGACATCTGCGGCCCCAGTGTGCGCAGGCTCGTCACAGATCCCACGATCGAGGCGAGCGGCGTCCGCAGATCATGACTGATCGACGACAAGAGCGCCGCACGCAATTTCTCGCCTTCGGCTGCTGTCCGCGCCTGATTGGCCTGCTCGGCGAGGGTCGTCCGTTCCACGGCAACGGCGGTCTGCTCAACAAATGACTGCAGCATGGCGTCCGAAGATGCAGGCAAGACATCCTCCCCATCGCCCGGCTCGACGCCGATCACGCCTAGCGGCCCGCTCGAGCCGAGCATGGGACGAAACTGGAACCGCGCCGTGGGCAAGGTCTGTGTCGCGTGTCCCGCAGCTTCGCGGTGCGTATAGGCCCAACGCGCGGCAGCCCAGTCCGATGTTCCCAACTCCTCATCGAGCGGCCAGCCACCTTTGATCGCCAGCCCATCGCCGTCGTCCATCAGGATGATCGATTTGCCTTTGGCGATGGCCGCACTCTGGTTGGCTAAGAGCCACAGCGCGTCATCGAGTTTGGCCACGCCCGACAGCTTGCGTGAAAAATCGAACAGCGCCTGCGTTGCCTCCGCGCGTTCGCGCGTGGCGGTGGCCTGTTCGCGCAGACGGCCGGCCATGGTTCCGGTGACGAACGCGACGACGAGAAAAATCAACAACGCCAGCAATTCATGGGGTTCGGCGACGGTGAACGAGAACCGCGGCTCGATGAAAAAGAAGTTGTAGGCGAGAAACGAAAAAATTGACGCCGCGATGGCCGACCACAAGCCATACGACATGGCGCACAACAGCACCGCGAGCAGGAAGATCATCGACAGGTTGGGCAGCCGCGTGATCCGCTCCAGGCCGAAGCCCGCGAAAACGGCGACGCCCACGGCACCTGCCGCAACCGAGATCGCCGCCGTCTGCGCCCCCACCGGCGGCATCGTGAACCAGGGTGCAGGAAGTGGCTCTCCATCCGGTGCCACCACCAGCACCGCCAAGCCGCGCGCCCTGCGCACGATTTGGTGCGACAGCGACCGCCCACGCCACCGCTCGATGAACCCGGCGCTCGAACGGCCGACGACGATCTGCGTGATGTTGTTGCGCTCGGCATGAGCGAGGATCGCGCCCGGCAAATCGGCGGCACTGAGCCGCACCGTGGATGCGCCGAGACGCTCGGCCAGACGCAGCAATTTTTCCGTACGTCGCAGCATGGCACGATCGGTTATTTCGCGATCGCTGGGTTTTGCATGCATGGCAACCCACTCGGATTTTTGTGCCGTTGCCAGACGTCCGGCCATGCGGATCACGGTTTCCGATAGCGTGTCGCTGCCGACGCACACCAGCAGCCGCTCGGCGCTCGGCCATGGTCCCTCGATGCCCTGTTGGCGAAGTTGCGCCAGCATCTGCTCATCGACGCGATCGGCGGTGCGGCGCAGCGCCAACTCGCGCAGCGCCGTCAGATTGCTAAGCTTGAAGAACTGGTCGATGGCGCGCCGTGCGCTCTCCGGCAGATAGACCTTGCCCTCTTTCAACCGCTGGATCAGCTCTTCAGGCGGCAAATCGATGATCACGATCTCGTCGGCCTTCTCCAGCACCTTGTCGGGCACCGTCTCCTGCACGCGAATGCCGGTGATGCGCTGGACGACGTCGGTCAGGCTTTCGAGATGCTGGATATTGAGCGTGGTCCAGACGTCGATGCCGGCGCGCAGGATTTCGACGACGTCCTGGTAGCGCTTGACGTACATCTGGCCGGGCGCGTTCGAGTGCGCGAACTCATCGACCAGAAGCAGCTTGGGCTTGCGCTGAAGCGCTGCCTCAACATCGAACTCCATCAAAACACCGTTGCGATAGGGCACGGGTTTGCGCGGAAGGATCTCGAGGCCATCGAGCAGGGCCGCCGTCTCCGACCGGCCATGCGTTTCGACCAACCCGACGACGACGTCCACGCCATCAGCCTGTTGCGCGCGCGCCGACGCCAGCATCGCGTAGGTTTTGCCGACGCCCGGCGCCATGCCGAGAAAAACCTTCAGCTTGCCGGTGCTCTCACGTGCGGCAAGCTCAAGCAGCGCCTTGGTTGACGGGCGCGATGGATCGCGAAACTTGGACTGATCGGCCATGCCCTATCCAGCGACTTTCGGCAAAGCGGCGTCAAGGGCGATGTTCAACTGCAGCACGTTGACGCGCGGTTCGCCAAACAGGCCGAGGAATGGCATCTCGATCTGGCGCTGCATAATATCGCCGATCTCTTGCACGGAGACGCCGCGCGCGCTCGCCACGCGCTGGATTTGAAGCGATGCACTTGCCGGCGACATGTGCGGATCGATACCACTCGCCGAGGTGGTGACCGCATCCGCTGGAACTTGCGCAACGCCGGCTTGGCGCAAGGCACTGATATCGGCGGCGACGCGATCGAGCAGCTTTTTCGACAGCGGCCCCAAATTCGAACCCGACGAATTGGCAGCGTTGTAGGGCAGGTCGATCGTCTTGGTATCGTCTTTCGGATCGGGCGTGTTGGTCGCCGAAGGGCGGCCGTGGAAATAGCGATCGCCGGTGAACGACTGGCCGATCAGCGCCGAGCCGACTGGCGTTCCATCGCGTTGGATGACGGTGCCGTTGGCCAGGCGCGGCAACGCGATCTGGGCCACGCCGGTCATGGCCAGAGGATAGGCGAGGCCGGTGAGTGCTGTGAAAAGTACAAGCATGACGGCGGCTGCGCGAAGATGAGTCAGCATGACGGTTTCCCTTAAGCCAGATGCAGTGCTGTGACGATGACGTCGATGATCTTGATGCCGATAAACGGCACCAGCAGGCCACCCACGCCGTAGATCAGCAGGTTGCGCCGCAGCAACGCGGCAGCACCCACGGGGCGATAGGCAATGCCTTTGAGCGCCAGCGGTATGAGTGAGATGATGATCAGCGCATTGAAAATCACAGCCGAGAGGATCGCGCTTTGCGGCGTACCGAGATGCATGACATTGAGCGCCGACAATTCGGGATAGGTGACGAGAAACAGCGCCGGAATGATCGCGAAGTATTTGGCCACGTCGTTGGCGATGGAAAACGTGGTCAGCGATCCGCGCGTCATCAGCAACTGTTTGCCGATCTCGGTCACCTCGATCAGCTTGGTCGGATTGCTGTCGAGATCGACCATGTTGCCGGCCTCGCGGGCTGCCTGGGTGCCGGTCTGCATCGCCACCCCCACGTCGGCCTGCGCCAAAGCCGGTGCATCGTTGGTGCCGTCGCCGCACATGGCGACGAGGCGGCCTTTGGCCTGCTCGGCCTTGATGTAGGCGAGTTTATCCTGCGGCGTTGCTTCGGCGATGTAGTCGTCGACGCCGGCTTCGGACGCGATCGCAGCGGCGGTGATGGGATTGTCGCCGGTCACCATCACGGTCCTGATACCCATGGCACGGAGGGCTGCGAAGCGCTGCTTGATGTCGGGCTTGACGACGTCTTTCAGATGAATCACTCCCAGCAGCTTATTGCCCTCGGCCACGGCCAGCGGTGTGCCGCCCGATCGCGAGATGGTTTCCACCGCCTCACGAAACGCCCGCGGTGCATCAGCCATCGTCGTGCCGACCCCCTTGAGCACGGCGTCCACCGCGCCTTTACGAATACTGCGACCGCCGACATCGATGCCGGAAATGCGCGTCTGCGCCGAGAACGGCACGAAGTGCGCTTTTCCGGCTGAGGTCGCCGGTTCGGTTTGCCCATAGGCGGACTTGGCCAACGCGACGATGGAGCGGCCTTCCGGTGTCTCGTCGGCGATCGACGACAACAGGGCTGCGGCTGCCACATCGGTGGCGGTTATACCGGGCGCGGGAATGAACTCGGTCGCAAGCCGGTTGCCGTAAGTGATAGTGCCGGTCTTGTCGAGCAGCAGCACGTCGACGTCGCCGGCTGCTTCCACGGCGCGGCCCGACGTGGCGACGACGTTGAAACGGACCAACCGATCCATGCCGGCGATGCCAATCGCCGACAACAATCCGCCGATGGTGGTTGGGATCAACGTGACCAGCAAGGCGACAAGAACCGTGACCGACAACACCGTCCCCGAGTATCCGGCAAAGCCCCACAGCGTCGTGACGGCGATCAGGAAAATAAGCGTCATGCCCGAGAGCAGGATCGACAACGCCAATTCGTTAGGGGTTTTCTGACGCTCGGCACCTTCGACGAGCGCGATCATCCGGTCGAGGAAAGATGAGCCCGCAGCAGCCGTGACGCGCACCTTGATCCAATCCGACAACACGACGGTGCCGCCAGTGACCGCCGATCTGTCGCCACCTGATTCACGGATGACGGGCGCCGATTCACCTGTGACCGCCGACTCGTTGACCGACGCAATACCTTCGAGCACTTCGCCGTCGGCCGGTATCGTGTCGCCGGCCTCGACCAACACGACGTCGCCGACCTGCAGTTCGAAGGCGTTTTTCGCCTCCCACGGATCGTCGCGGCTATCGTCGGGGTGCAGCATCAGCTTGGCCGGCGTGTCGCTGCGGGTGCGGCGGAGCGCGTCGGCCTGCGCCTTGCCGCGACCTTCAGCGATGGCCTCGGCAAAATTGGCAAACAAGACCGTGAACCAGAGCCAAACGGCGATTTGGCCGGTGAACAAAAGCCCATCGCGATGCATCGATAAATCACGCACGAACAGCAGCGTCACCAGGGCTGCCACCACGCCGGTCACGAACATGACCGGATTGCGCACGAGTTTCGTCGGCGACAGTTTGATGAACGCGTCGACGATGGCCTGGCGCACCAGGGCTTTATCAAACAGTGGGGGAGACGTTGCCTTGGACATGATGATCTCTCTCGGAAAACTGTATCAAAACGTTTTGCCCGCATGCATCAGGAAGTGTTCGACGATGGGCCCAAGCGCGAGTGCCGGAAAATATTGCAGCCCGCCGAGAATGAGGATCACGCCGATCAGCAGGCCGATGAACAGCACGCCACGCGTCGGAAACGTGCCTGGCGAGGGCGCAACTTTCTTTTTTGCAGCCAGCGAGCCGGCGATTGCCATCACCGGAATAACGTAGGCGAAGCGGCCGAGCATCATCGAGATACCGAGCGTCGTGTTGAACCAAGGTGTGTTGGCGTTGAGACCGGCGAAGGCCGAGCCGTTGTTGCCGGTCGCCGACGAGTAGGCATAGAGCAACTCGGTCAGGCCACGCGGACCGGAGTTGGCGAGGCTTTCCAGGGCTTTTGGCAACATCGCGGCAACGGCGGTGAAACCGAGGATCGCGAGCGGCAGCACCAGCACCGCCAGCATGGCGAGCTTCATCTCGCGCGCCTCGATCTTCTTGCCGAGATATTCCGGCGTGCGACCGACCATCAAACCAGCGATGAACACCGTCAGGACAGCCATCACCAGCATGCCATAGAGACCCGACCCGGTGCCGCCCGGCAGAATTTCACCGAGTTGAATGAGGAACAACGGCACCAGTCCGCCCAGCGGCGTCAACGAATTGTGCATCGCGTTGACGGCGCCACACGACAGACCTGTGGTAACAGCCACATACATCGCAGTCATCGCTTGGCCGAAGCGGACTTCCTTGCCTTCCATGTTGCCGCCGACGGCGTCCAGGCCCGCCTGCACCAGCAAAGGATTGCCGGCGGTTTCCGCTTGGTATTCGACACCGACGGCGACGATCAGCAACGCCCACATCGCGATCAGCAGCACCGTGCCCTGCCTGATGTCACCGACCATGCGGCCGAAGGTGAACGTCAGCGCGGACGATACGAGCAGCATCGACCAGATCGACAACATGTTCGACCAGGCATTGGGATTCTCGAACGGGTGCGCTGAGTTTGCGTTGAAGAAACCGCCGCCGTTGGTGCCCAGCTGTTTGATGGCTTCCTGGCTGGCGACAGGCCCGAGCGAAATCGTCTGCTTGACTCCCTCCAGCGTCGTCACGTCGATGCCGGCGGACAGCGTTTGCGGCACCCCCGACAGCGCAAACAATGCCGCCAGCAGTACCGACAACGGCAGCAAAACATAGAGCGTCGCGCGGGTCATATCGACCCAGAAATTGCCGAGCGTGGTGACGCTGCTGCGCGCGAATGCGCGGGTCACGGCGATGGCGAGCGCGATACCGGTCGCAGCCGAGAGGAAGTTGTGCACCGTCAAGCCGGCCATCTGCACGAGATGGCCCATCGTCGTCTCACCGCTATAGGCTTGCCAGTTGGTGTTGGTGACGAAGCTTACGGCCGTGTTGTAGGCGAGGTCGGGCGCGACGCCAGCAAACTCCTTGGGATTGAGCGGCAACACCGCTTGCATCCGCATGAGTGCATACAGGCTGAGGAAACCCACGCCGTTGAACGCCAGCATGGCGAGCGTGTAGGCGAGCCAGGTTTGCTCCTTGGCCGTGTTCACGCCCGCGAGCTTATAGAACACGCGCTCCACCGGCTGGATATAGCGCGTACCCCACGTCCCTTCGCCTTGAAAGACGCGCGCCATGTAGTGCCCGAGTGGCCATGCCGCGACCAGCACGGCACCGAAAACGGCTGCGATCTGCAGCCAACCTGCGACAGTCATCGACGTTTCTCCTGCGGCGCGATTAGTGCTTTGTTTGTTGTGCTTCTCGTGCGGAAGCACGCGCTTTGCTTTGTCGTGCTTCGCGTACGGAAGCACGCGGGGCCAAGGGTCAGAATTTTTCGGGGTGGAGCAGCGTGTAGACGAGATAGGCACCAAGACAGACAGCCACGAACAAGCCGATGATGGGGTCAGACATGGCCGCGCCTCACAAGCGGTTGCAAAAAACGGCGTACGCACCCATGGCCGCAAAGCCGCCGAGGCCGAGGGACAGAAAGATCAAATCGAGCATGAAAGCCTCCTGATGAAGCAACACACATGCGCTCGGCTGCATCAGGTTTCGATACGGAAGATCAGGTGCCGATATAAAGACGGCATAAAGATCGGCCGGCGCACGCGGTGCCAGTCGATGGCGGTGACGTATCGCTTCAACGGCTGCTGTCAGCTCGCTTTCAGCAACCGGAACAATCGGAACGGCGTCTGTCGAGGCGCGTCGAGAGCGGTTTTGACAAGCCGGCCGGCTCCATTTACCTTCGACGCATGTCCCCACCCCGACCTTCCCCAACAAAGACCGCCGCGCCCCCCAACCGCCGCGGGAAAGTCGACGAAACGTTTCCGCCCACCCCCTTTGAAGGGTTCAATGCGGGTGCTCATGCGTTCTTTCGTGATTTGGCCGACAACCAAAACAAGCCGTGGTTCGACGCGCACAAAGCCGATTACGAACTGCTTGTCGCAGGGCCGCTGCGATCGTTGGTGGCGGACGTCTCACAGCGGATGACGAAGGCGCGCGTACCGATCGTCGGCAATCCGGCGACGGCGCTGTTTCGCATCAATCGCGACGTGCGCTTCGCCAAGGAGAAGAAGCCCTATAAAACGCATGCGGGCGCTGTGCTGAGCCGCGACGGCAAGAAAACGACGCCAGGCTTCATCTATATTCATTTCGATCCGCGCCGCAGCTTTCTGGCCGCCGGTTTTTTTCGCGTCGAGCCGCCGGTGTTGCAGAAACTGCGCCAGGGGTTGATCCGCGACCCCGCCGGTTGGACGAAAGTGGAGCGTGCGCTCGTCAAGGATGGCCTCAAGCTCGCCAGCGACGAACCGCTGGTGCGGTTGCCGAAGGGCTTCGAAGCCGCGCCCGCGCCGATTGCGGAAACGCTCAAATTAAAATCCTGGATCGTGCGCCGCGAATTGACGGCGGCGCGACTTGGCACGCCCGCGCTGGTCGATGACGTGGTGACGTTTGCTGTGGACGCCTTGCCGCTCCTCGACTTCGGCTGGCGCGCACTGGGTGACAGTTGAGCCGGGCGCAAAGCCGCGCGCTTCGTTCAATTGTGCGTATGCCCGGCGGGCATGGTGCCCATCGCCATCGCATCGAACGTGACGTCGAGGGAGCCTGCGCGCTGAAACACCAGCGTGCCCTGCGGTTTGTCGCCGGTTTTGACGGGTGCCGTCAGCCCGATGAACATCAAGTGATAGCCGCCCGGCTTGAACTCCACGGTCTCGCCGGGCTTGATCTCAAGACCCTGCTCAAGGGGGCGCATTTTCATGACCCCGTCGGTCATAGACATCTCGTGCACCTCGACTTTGCCGGCGATCGTCAGGGTGCCGCCGATCAGCCGGTCGGGCTGGCTGCCGCTGTTGGTGATCTTGAGATATCCACCAGCCACTTGCGCGCCGGCGGGGGTGGCGCGCGTCCAGCTTTCGACGATCTTGATGGTACCGTCCGCACTGGCCGCATCGGCCGCATGCCCGATGGCAGACCAGCCCACGGCGCCCCCCAACACCAGCGTCATTGCGGCCGCAGCACTTCGCAATTTAGTCCCTGTCGTCATCATCTTTGAACTCTTTCAGCCGGATGTATCGCCGCCGGTGATGCATTGACGCGCCGCGCCGATTGCGGTGCTTTATTCCGCTGGGTCGCTGCTGGCAACTGCGGCCTCGTCGACGCGGCTTATAAATCAGGCGTGGCCCGGGCGGGGCCGCTCGTTTCAGGGGAACGAGTCGGCCCGCGTGGTCGTCGACGCCATGATGATGACGTCGTCGGCGCTTCCGGCGTGTCCGGCGCCTGGATCAACTCCCGGGATCGCGCCGGCTGCCTGTGATCGTCCAATCGTAGTGTTTCACGGCATGTACCAGCGCTCCGATGGCCGGACCGTGAACCCTGCCGCGCACCGTTACGAGATTGATCGTGCGCTCGACAACCGGGTCTACGAGCGGACGCCACGGCAGATGCGGAACCGAGACCGCGAATTCCGGCAACGTCGTGCATCCGAGCCCGGCCATGACCATCGACTGTATCCAATCGTCACGCTCACTTTCGTATGGATAGAACGGCGTGATGGCCTGTCGTGCGAAAATCTCGTCGATATGCTCGGTGTACTCGCAATTGATACGATTGAGGTAAGGCTGTTCGTTGAGATCGCTGAAGCGAACCAGCTCCCTGTTGGCCCACTCATGACCGGGAGGAAATGCGACCACGAAACGCTCGCGATAGAGCGGCAGGGCGTGAAATTTATCATCGAGCGGTTTGGGTAGGCAGTAGATCGCCGCATCCAGAACGCCGTGCAGCAAGCGAGTCTGCAAGTCAGAGGCCGCGCCGTCGACGAGCACGAGCTTCATCGTCGGATTGCGTTTATACCAGCTCTGAAACAAACCGATCATCCGCGCAGGCCCGATGGTGCACATCAAGCCCAGGTTCAAAGTAGCGGATGTGGTTTCGACAAAACCACGCGCGGTCTTCAACGCCGCATTCTTGCTATCGATCATGCTGGTGAAATACGGCCGCATCAGCTGGCCGAGTTCGGTCAGGTGTGTGTTGCCGCGCTCCCGATTGATCAGCGGTCCTCCGGCCAGCTTACCTTCAAGGTTCTGGATGGCACGGGTCAGCGTCGGCTGAGTGACGTTGCACAGCTCGGCCGCACGGGTAAAATTGAGAGTCTCACAGACCGCCACAAAATAGCGGATTTCGTGGAATTCCATTGCTGATCTTTTCATGCACGGAACAAGAGTGAGCAATCATCAATCCGACGCTGGCGCTTTACAAATCACAATTGCGCGCAATCAGAGGAATGAAATCGCGACGGCAACCGAACCTCGACTGCCGCCGCGACGCTTTCCAAACCTACTTGGAGCTCGCGGTCGAAGCAATCATGTCCCAGAACGTCTTGGCGTTGATTTCATCGCCGGCCACACAATGGTCATAGCCGCTCAACGCCATCCGATGCAGTGCCGCCCGTTTTTCTGACGACGCCTGCGTCATCTTCATAACCATTCCCATATGTTTGTCGAGACCGGCACCACAATCCATCGCCGCCGATGCGGACTGAACAAGCATGAACATTGCGGCTGTAGCTGCGAGCACGAATTTCAACATCAAATATCTCCCGTGTTTCTCTATCGAACCGGGATTGGCGCGGATGCGGTCTCCGACGGTTCCAGATCATTTGCTATGAAATGGAACGTCAGCTGAAATGCTTTTTACGCATCGTTTCAATAGACGCCGCCGATGCCGTGGAGCGTGGATCCGACCGACGCACTACTCGGCCGCTTGTCTGATGTCGTCGGCGATAGCGGGCCGCTCGGCGGCAAACCGCTTGGTGCGCGCAACCTTGAAGATTGCGGCGACGCGTTTGAGCGTGCGGGCGTAGTCGAAATAGTTGGCTTCGAGCTTATGCCGGTCGGAGGCGACAAACGTCAGCGGCGAAGGCCGCCCGGCCTCGGCCACTACGCGGGCGCGGAAAGTATCCCACTCCTCGCGGGCGCTCTGGCGGGCCAGGATGGCATTGGCGATGATGCGGCCCTGCAGAGCGGCCAGCCGCCAGATCGAGCCGTTGGCTTGGATCAAGCCTGCGAAATAGAGGCTGTCATGTTCGGGGTGGGCGGTATTGAGAAACAACCGCGGCAGACCGTCCGGCCCGAGATAATGAGCGCGATCGAGAAACCGGATCGCCAATTCGTAGCCGGTCGCCATGACGATCAGATCGAAGGCTGCACGCGTGCCATCGGCGAACACCACGTCATGACCGTCGAAGCGATCAATCGCCGGCTTGACGACGATGCGCCCGTGCGACGCCAGACGCGGAATGTCGTCGCTCATGGTCGGGTGCGCTTGATCAATCCGGTGCGTTGGAGCGGGCAACTTGTAGCGCGACGGCGGCCCCTGCAGCGCCCACAGCGTGGCCTGGAACAGATAGGTCTTGACGATGCGCGGCAGCGGCGTCAGCAGCCACTCGACGTTGGCCAGCACATCGCCCGTGGGGAAGCCGAGAATGAACTTCGGCACGAACCAGGTCCCGCGCCGCATGCTGAGCGTCGCCACTGCCCCTGACGCGAACGCTGCGTCCTTGGCGATGTCACAACCGGAATTGCCCGCGCCGACCACCAGCACGCGCTTGTCGCGCAACTGCCGCTGCGACTTGTAATCGCGCGAGTGCATGATCTCGCCGGCAAACCTGCCGGAATAGGAGGGCAGGCGGGGCTTGTCGTGATGACCGTTGGCGACGACGACGCCCGAGTAGACGCGCGGTGCACGTTCGCCGGCGATCTGCACCTGCCATCGCCCGGCATCGAGGGGGGTCATTTTTTCAACGTCGGCACCGGTTTTGAGATGCGGCAGGATGCCGAAGATCGCCGCATACCGCCGGAGATAATCGAGCATCCAGGCGTGGCTGGGGTAATCGACGACGGTGCTGGGGCCATCGGTGCTGACGCCGAAGTCCTCGAACACGGTGGTGGTGACGGCTGAGATGAGGTGCGCCGATTCATAGACGATGCCGCTGGCGGTGCCGATATTCCACAGGCCACCGAGATCGGGTGCGCGCTCCAGCAGGTCGAACGGAATGCCGCGCTCGACGAAGATCTTCGCCACCGCGATGCCCGACGCGCCCGCGCCAATGATGCAATACTTTTCCAACTGCGCCGCTGCCATGATCAAACCCCGGCATGCGATGTAGCAGTGCCAAAATGAGATGCAAGAAGCCCTTGTAAAATAGGTGAACCGGCCGTGTCGAGATGTTCTGCGTTGCCGCGCCGCCGACGCCGCTTGAGGTGTCGCGACCATCCGTAAACGGCGGCGTTGCGTCGCAGGCCGCACGTCGTATTGCTCCGCCAAGGGTTTCCAGCTAACCAACGCCTCAATCTCGACCAAACCACAGATGGAGCGAACACCCATGGCGCGCAGCAAAATTGCACTAATTGGTGCCGGACAGATCGGCGGCACGCTGGCGCTGCTGGCCGGCATCAAAGGCCTCGGCGACATCGTCCTCTGCGACATGATGGAGGGCACCGCCAAGGGCAAGGCGCTGGATCTGGCGCAGACGGCCGCCGTCGAGGGCTACAACGCCAAGTTGTCGGGCGCCGGCGTCGCCAACTACGATGGGATCAAGGGCGCGGACGTGTGCATCGTCACAGCCGGCGTGCCGCGCAAGCCCGGCATGAGCCGCGACGACCTGATCGGCATCAACCTGAAGGTGATGGAATCTGTCGGCGCGGGTATCAAGCAATACGCGCCGAATGCGTTCGTCATCTGCATCACCAACCCGCTCGACGCGATGGTGTGGGCGCTGCAGAAGTTCTCCGGCCTGCCGGCCAACAAGGTCGTCGGCATGGCCGGCGTGCTCGACAGTGCGCGGTTCGCCTGCTTCCTGGCTGACAAAGCCGGCGTATCGATCGAAGACGTGCGCGCGATGACACTCGGCGGTCACGGCGACGACATGGTGCCGATGACGCGCTACTCCACGATCGGCGGCGTGCCGCTGCCGGATTGCATCAAGCTCGGCATGTTCACCCAGGCCGAACTCGACGCCATGATCAAGCGGACGCGCGGCGGCGGTGGGGAAATCGTGGCGCTGCTGGGCAATGGCTCGGCGTTTTACGCACCCGCCGCCTCGGCGATCTCGATGGCTGAAAGCTACCTGCGCGATTCAAAGCGCATGCTGCCATGCGCGGCCCACCTGAAGGGACAGTACGGGGTCACCGACATGTACGTCGGCGTGCCCGTCATCATCGGCGCGGGTGGCGTCGAACGCATCGTGGAACTTGAGATGAATGCCGAAGAGCGGCAGATGTTCATGAAGTCGGTCGAGAGCGTCAAAGGCCTCTGCGACGCGTGCAAGACGATCGCGCCAGCTTTGGCGTAACAGGACCGGCCGCGCGACGCGATCCTGCCCATGGCCATGTGCGATGGGCAGGATCGAAAACCACGTATCGCTTGATTAAAATAGATATTGGGCTGATACTGCCTGTTTTTCAGGCACCAAATTGTTGTCAAATTTTTTCTTTACTGCAAACTTAATTTTTAAACTGTTTTGAAGGGGAGCAGCGATGCGCGCCTTGAATCCCGATCAATTGCGGACGTTTATCGAAGTTGTCGAACTTGGAAGCTTCACTGCCGCAGCAAAAGTGCTCAATCTGTCGCAGCCCGCCGTCAGCCTGCAGGTGCGTGAACTCGAGGGACGTTGCGGCGTCCAATTGCTCGACCGCCTCAGCAAAAAGCCGTTTCCAACCGAAGCCGGGCGGCAAATGTTGCAACATGCCAACCGGATCCTCAACGAGAACGATCAGGCGCTCGCCGCCATGACCCGCATCAGGCAGGCAACGGGTCACCGCATCCGCCTGGGCATGACGATGACGACGTTGGCCTACATGGCCCGCACGACAATCCGAAACTTGAAGCAAACCTATCCCGATGCCGAACTGTGCGTTCTGCTGTCGCCGTCGCACCGGCTGGCTGACGATGTCCGCAATCGCAACGTCGATCTGGCCATCGTGACGTTGCCGCTCGACGAAACTCATCTGGTCGTCCAGCCGATCTACGAAGACGTCGTGCATGCCATTGTGCCGGAGGGCCAGTTCGATCCGATGCCGACCGTCGCCACGCCCGCCTTGATGGCGAGTGCGCCGTTCGTGATCCAAAACCTGGGCGATGTGCAGACGACCTTGGCCGATACGTGGTTGCGCGCCAATGGTTTCGCCGCGCACAGCTACGTCGAGATGCGCAACCTGGAAGCGTGTCGGGCGGCGGTGGCGGCCGGCCTGGGGGTCTCCATTCTCCCCGGTATCATGCTTGAAGCACAACCGATGGAGGGCCTGGTGGCGTTGCCGCTGGACCCACCCGTCGTCCGCAAACTCGCACTCATCGAACTGCAGGGACACCCGGTAACGCCGATGCTCGCGCACGTGCGCGCGGCGCTGGTGAAATGCGGCGCAGAGTTCACATCGCGCGCAAAGCTAACCGCGCTGGCGTCCAAAAGCGTCGGGGCGCGCGCGGCTGGCGTCCGCGTGCCCAACGGCCGGGACGGACATTTCAAACCGGCCTCAGCATAACGTGCTTCTTCTTGCCGAGGCTGAGTTTGATGCGGCCGTCGGGTCCGATGTCGCGGCCGGTCAGCTTGGCTTTGTCGTCGGCGACCGGTACATCGTTGACGCGCAAGCCGCCACCTTGGATCTGGCGCTTGGCCTCGCCGTTGGATTTGACCAGGCCAGCTACGACAAAGGCTGCGGCGATGCCGAGTTCGTTGTCGATGTCTGCGCGCGGCACCTCGATGACCGGCAGTTCACCGCCGATGCCGCCTTGCTCGAACGTTTGCTGCGCACTCGCCGCCGCCGCTTCGGCCTTGGCGCGGCCGTGTATCAGTGCCGTCGCCGCGGTCGCCAGCACCTTCTTCGCTTCGTTGATTTCGGCACCCTGCAGCAGCGCCAGTTTGGCGATTTCGGCAAGCGGTAAGGTCGTGAACAGCTTCAGAAACCGTTCGACGTCGCCGTCCTCGGTGTTGCGCCAGAATTGCCAGAAGTCATAGGCCGAGAACTGATCCTCGTTCAGCCAGACCGCGCCGGCCGCCGTCTTGCCCATCTTGGCCCCCGACGCCGTCGTCAGCAGCGGCGTGGTGAGCGCCAACAGTTGATGCTGCAGCCCCATCCGGCGGCCGAGATCGACGCCCTGGATGATGTTGCCCCACTGATC
>JANXYD010000293.1 GCA_025350265.1 Hyphomicrobiaceae bacterium
ATAGGGACGGAATGCATCGCGTTCGTTGCGATAAAGACCGGGTGCGACGAACTTATAGATCTGGAAGGCCACCATCGGAAACGACAGGAATGCCGCGCCGAACATGGCCAACCGAATATTGGTGTAGAGCTGCTCAAGAAAATGCGTGGCGATCAGATGCGCATTTTCGGCACCGACTACATTGACGAACGGCCACACCAGAATGTTGTAGATGGGCTTGGCGAAATAGAAGCAGCCCACGAACATGATCAGGAACGCGATCAGCGAGCGGATCAGCCGTTGCCGCAACTCGATCAGGTGATCCATCAACGGCGCTTTCGACGCCTCAATCTCGTCGTGCCCGTCACGGCCGGAACCGCCGCCGGTAGGGAGTTTGGGGACAAGGTCTTGCATGGCTCAAGCCCCTGTCTTGGCGAAGTCGTTGACGAAGCGCTGCGTGTGGCCAGATGCATCGGGCGCGGGCACGGGCGGCGTAATCACGGCCTCCGTGGGCGTCGAAACCGCAGCTGTCTCGACCCCCGGTTGCTCGTGCGCGACGGATGTATTGGCCGGCGAAATATGATCCGGCACGGGCTGAGCCTCCAATCCATTCAGTGGATCGAAGGTGTGCGTAGGTTCAGCGGGGGTGGCAGGTGCCGGCCGTTGCAACGACTGATCGAGGTCGCGGGTGGTGGCTTGAATATCGCTCTCGAACGACGACTGTGCTGATTTGATCGTGTTTTCGGCATCGCGGGCGACGTCCTCGAGATCCTTCTTGATGCTGTCGAGTTCTGCTTCGCGCATCGCTTCGTCGAACTGCGCACGGAATTCATTGGCCTGACGCCGGATCATGCCGACGTATTTGCCGATGGTGCGGAGCAGGAACGGCAATTCCTTCGGGCCCACGACGATGAGCGCCACGATACCCAGGATCAGCAGTTTACTGGACGTCAAATCGAACATCTACGGTTGCTATCCTAAAGTTTGCACGACCGACGGCACCTGATCGGTTTGCATAAGCGGGACGTCGCCGCCGACCGCAGCCGTGTCGCGCACGATGCTACACCGCATGCGAACGCCCTGATCACCGAGTTAGCCGGCATGATCCTTGGCGACGCTACTGGAAACGCTGCGCAAGCCTTTTTGTGCGTCGATAACCCGCTGCTCTTCGGTCCGCTTTGCGTTCAGCGCATCGCTCAGCTTTTGCTCTTCTGCCTTGCTGGCGTCCGACGCATCATCGGCCATGCCTTTTTTGAAACTTTTGATGCCCTCCGCGACATCGCCCATGATCGAAGAGATCTTGCCCTTGCCGCCAAATGCCAGCATGCCGACCACAATCAAGATCAGCCAGTGCCAAACGCTGAAACTACCCATATGATTTCACTCCGATTTACGGCCTTCTGAGCCGTCTACATTTCATTCACTATCGCAGAAACATCAGGCCCCTTCAAGGCAAGCCGGCGTGACAACTGCGTGACAGCCGGTGTTAAGCCGCCATGCCGCACGCCTGCAGCGGACGTAACATCTTGTGAACGCTTCTTGCCGCAAGCACCATTGACGTCTGACCCTCGTTCAGCAAGATAGATGTTAGGGGACCAAGGGGTTAATGATTCCATGCGCGCTTTTTGCACCTTCACAGTTTTGGCCGCGTCGGCGCTGCTTCTCGGCGCGTGCGGCGGCGGCAGTAGCGGTGCCGGCGTTTCGACCGCCAGCCTGCTCGACGGTTCGTCATCCAGCACCACAGAAGTCGCACCGCTCTCCAATACCGATCCCAACGCGCGCCCGGTGCAGGTCGCCTGGACTGCGGCTCGCGCGCAAAAGTGCGGATTTGCGTTCGATGCCGCCAAGCTGAAAGCCAATTTCATCGCCACGGAGGCTCGCGGCGGTGCGCTGCAACCGCAACTTGCTTCGACCGAAAAAACCTACGACCAGACCTTCGCCAGCATCTCGACGAAGCTGAAGGGCGAGGCCGATTATTGCGACGCCAAGAAAACCGCCTCGATCAAGAACGATCTGCAGCGTCATCTGGCCGGTGACTTCACCCCGAATTTGCCCAGCCAGAACAAGAAGGTGGCTAGTGGCGGCTTCTGGGATGGGTTGATCAGCGATGCGCCGCCGGAGCCCTTCGACCAGAAGAACTTCTGGAACGACATGGCCGCCAAAAAATCCGGCGCAAGCGGCGCGCAGAAAACCGAGTAATTCGGTTTACCAATTGTTACGATATCACGCCCGGGCACCTTGCGTGCACGGGCGTTTTGAATTTGCTTGAGCCGCACGCGCTGGTCGCGCTCCGGCCGGGGTGGCGCTCGTTTGCTTGCGCTTCAGATACTCGCCAGCATCCGCACGACCACGCGACGGCAGTCGCCTACGTGTGGCCGAGCCACAGGTAGGTTTGGCCACGCAGAGCGAAATTGCGGCGAAGCCGCATGTAGCCGCATCTCGCGGCGTCGGCGCAAGCGCCGCTCG
>JANXYD010000319.1 GCA_025350265.1 Hyphomicrobiaceae bacterium
CCAAGATGGCAATCGGCATGTTCTGATCTTCAGGCGGTGATGAGGTCACGCTTGAACGCGCCGTTGCGTTGATAATAATACGGCACCGGGTTGGTGCCGTGATCGAGCGAGCCGTTGGCGAGTTGCTCGCTGAGATCCTCCAGCACGACGCGAGTGATGCGCGGCAAATCGAGCGCACGCGCACCTTCCATGGTCACCCATTCGAGCCTGCTCAACTCGCCGTCGTTGATGGCTTGCCGTTCGACGATGGCGGACGCGTCGATGCAGAAAAAGCGCGTGTCGAAACGGCGCGTACGGCCGGGGGGCGTGACGGCGCGGGCGAAGAACGTGATGCCCGAGAGCGCCGGCGCGTAACCGGTCGCGAAGAACGGTTTCCAGCCGTCCGGCGCGGGCTTGCCGGCAGGCGTGCGGATGCCGATGATCAACCCGGCTTCTTCATAAGCCTCGCGGATGGCGGCGGCGGCCAATGCGCGCGCTCGGATCGCTGAGGGCAAACCGCGCATGCCGACTTTCAGTTTGGCAATTTCGCTGGCGCGAAGATCGGTCGCGGCCTGGACGGACTTGTCGGTGCGATCGACGCGACCGCCGGGGAAGACATACTTGCCCGCCATGAAGGCGAGATCGGCGCGGCGCTTGCCGAGCAAAATCTTCGGTTCGTTGCCGGTGCGATCGACGATGACGAGGGTGGCCGCATCTTTCGGCCGCAGAAACTTAGCGCCGGCCGCGCGCGGCTCGCCGAATTCTTTTTTCAGGTCGTTGGTATCAGGCATGCTTGTGTCCTGCCACGCGTTTTTGGGAGGTGCTTACAATCGGCTGGAAGCACGAGCGGCCACGGGTGGCCAGATTTCAGGCAACGCCGGGTCTGGTGCCGAGCCGAAGCCGTGCATGCGCAATGCCCATTGCAACCCGATGAGTGCGCCTTTGATGCGCGGCAACAGCCACAATGACAAGCCCAAAGTCACCGGTCCCCATAGCACCATATGCACCCAAAGTTCTGGATGATAGCGCATCTCGACCGACAGCACCGATCCGACCACCACGTGGCCGACGATCAGCATCGTGAAGTAGGGTGGCGCATCGTCGGCGCGATGATGATGCAGTTCCTGGCCGCACGTAGCGCACGTATCCACGACCTTGAGATATTTGCCGTACATCGCGCCGGTGCCGCAGGCCGGGCAGCGTTGTCTCCAGCCGCGCAACAGTGCAGGCCAGACGGGACGGGGAAGTGACGGAGATTGTGCTGTCATGGTTCGATGACTCGTGATCCTGGGCCGGTGCGTGGTTGGTTGAGCGTGGACGACACCACTGGCGCTATCGCCAATGAACGCCGCCGTGGCAGAGGTGGTTGCGTGGCGCACCGGAGCGAGAGCGACAGGATGATGGCCAGCGCGTTCACCTCATCGGCTTGCCCATGGCGTCGACGTTACCCCAGGCGGGCAGGTCCTTGGCACCGGGTTCGGTCGGTTGGAAGTCGATGTGGATGTGATTGCCGTCGGGATCCCAGACGTTGAACTGCACGATGTTGACCTTGGGCACCACGCGCACATCATATTTTTCAGCGGCGGCATCGAGCTTGGATTTGAATTCGGCCAGCCCGGTGGCCGCGAATGCGAAATGCTCAAGCTTCGGATCGGCGTTGGCCGGCTCCGCCTCGACGCCAACCAGATGCACGACCGGCTGGCCTTGGGTGTAAAGCCACGCGCCGGGGAAAGGGAACGGCGGCCGGTCGCCGTCCACCATGCCGAGCACGCGCACATACCACTCGCGCATCGCCTGAACTTTGGCAGTGCGCACATTCACATGATCGAGGGCTCCGAGTTTCATGGCTGTCTCCGCAGGTGTCGGGGCTGTCGTCTGACCGCCTACAATAGAGCCGCCGGAGCCTACTTGTCCCGGTGAAAATGGGGGCTGAGGCTGAAGTGCCGGGATATCGCGACAGCGGTCAACCCGGACGATGCGCGCGCGGAAGCATCGCCAAGAGAACGCCGTCCTTCAGGACAAAGTGATGGACCAGCGCGGCTACGGCGTGCAGTGCGGCAAGCCACATAATCGTGTTGCCCAGAAAGCCATGCACGTCGCCCCAATCAACTATGTGTGCAAGTCTCGCATTTGCAATCACGGGCATCTTGTCGATACGGACGCCGCCGAGCAGGGTCAAGGGATGCCCCTCGCCGCCTAACGCCAAGATTGCTGTAATCGGCAGTGCGATCAAAAGTCCCAAGAGGGCAAAGTGTGTCACTCTCGACGCCCACCGCATCCAGGATGCCATCTCAAATTCTGGTGGCGGAGGCCGACGGCTGATCCAGACCAGACGAATGGCGGTCATGATAAAAATCAACGCGCCCAGCGTTTCGTGCCAAACAATGCCATTCCGGGTGGCGGGATCCACGCCCTGACGCATCAACCGTCCAAAGCCTCCGGGACCAAGAAGGAAGGCAATCGGCACGATGATCGCAGTCACCCAATGAAAAATCTGGCTCATTCGATCATACGACTTCACGGACATTAGCCTCCACTGCCGAGTGCTCGTTGCTGCACGGACGAACTTATGATGCCCCCACTGGGAGCGCACGGCGCATATCGTCGCGCGCAGTTTCTATTGCGGCAATCGCCGCCACGTTCTGTCGTCAGTGGGAGGTGATTGATCTCAATCAATCCAGAGTTTGGGACAGGCTGCCAACGTGCAAAATTCGGCGCGTAAAATATATGGAAGAAGCAGCGACACCATGCGGAGCCACACCGAATATCATCGCGTTGATCGCGTCGGTTGGCTTCGGGCGGCCGTCCTCGGTGCCAACGACGGGATCATTTCGACAGCCAGTTTGATTGTCGGTGTCGCCGCCGCGTCGACCAAGCCGAGCGAAATTCTGCTCACGGCGATTGCGGGACTGGTGGCGGGTTCGATGGCGATGGCTGCGGGCGAATATGTGTCGGTCAGTTCGCAGGCCGATACAGAACACGCCGATCTCGCGCGCGAACGCAAAGAGCTTGACGCCGATGTCGTGCACGAACGCCAGGAATTAGCGGAGATCTACGTCAAACGTGGCGTTGCGCGCGACCTGGCAAGCCAGGTCGCCGAGCAATTGATGGCGAAGGACGCGCTCGGCGCGCACGCGCGTGACGAGTTGGGGATTTCAGACATAAGCACCGCTCGCCCGGTGCAAGCGGCACTGACCTCGGCAGTGACGTTTGCAGTCGGTGCCGCAATGCCGGTCCTGATGGTCGCGATCTCGCCAGCGAACAGACTGGTGCCATTGGTCGTCATCGCGTCGCTGGTGTTCCTGGCGGTTCTCGGGGCCATCGGTGCCAAGACCGGCGGTGCGGATATCATCAAAGGTACGGCGCGTGTGACGTTTTGGGGTGCACTGGCGATGGCCGCGACCGCCGGAATTGGCAAGCTGTTCGGCGCTGTCGTTTAATTCTCTCGAGAGCAGATTTTGCATCTATCCAGTTCAGATTTTTCATGGGCGAGGTGATCGAGTGGCGGAGCTTCTGACCGACCGCCTGCTCCGCCGGGCGCTGCTCGTCATCGCGCTGCTGGGTTTGTTGCTCGGCGGTGTCGCGTGGCTCTCCGGACATCGGACGCTGTCGGATTGGCTTTGGGGGGCGGGCACCCTGCCCGTCGTCGTCGGGCTTGCCGTCTCGATGACGCGGGATCTCCTGGCCGGGCGCCTCGGCGTTGATGCCGTCGCCTTCGTCTCCATGTCGGCTGCACTGTTGCTTGGACAGCCGTTGGCCGGCGTCGTGGTCGCGATGATGTACGCTGGCGGCAATCTGCTCGAAGATTTCGCGGTCGCGCGCGCCGAGCGGGATCTGAAATCACTCGTTGATCGCGCGCCGAGGGTGGCACACCGCCGGATTGATGCTTCCATCGGCGACATTCCGATCGAGGAGGTTGCGCTCGGCGATACGATTTTGGTGCGCGCGGGCGAGGTCATTCCCGTCGACGGGGTGGTTCTGGATGCCAACGCCACGGTTGATGAAGCCGCTTTGACCGGCGAGCCGATCCCTGTCGTGCGCAACATGGGAGAAGCCGTTCATAGCGGCTTCATCAACCGTGGCGTTGGCATCCAGAACCACCCCGTCGACGGGAATGACCTCGCCCGCGCGCACCAAAATCGTATCGCCGAGCGCA
>JANXYD010000325.1 GCA_025350265.1 Hyphomicrobiaceae bacterium
ACACGCCGCCGGGCATCACAACGCAACCGCAGAGCCTCGTCGTAACGCAAGGCGATAACGCCACCTTCACTGTCTCCGCGAGCGGGACTTCTCCATTGAGTTATCAATGGCATTTTTTTGGAACGAATCTTCCGGGCGCGACGCGTTCCGCCGCAAAGCGCCGTGCGGTCGCCAGTATCGAACGCTGGTCGTCTGAAAACGTGGGATCCACGGTGATCGCTCCCGAGTTACTTCACGTATTTGCGGAAGTCAGGCTTGCGCTTTTCTTTCAGCGCATTGACGCCTTCGCGCGACTCTTCGGTGTAGTAGTAGAGTTTGAGCGCATACATCCCCATGCCGGCGATTCCCGCTTGATGCGCGGTGTCCATGTTGAACGAACGCTTAGCGATGGCGAGGGCGGTCGGGCTGCGCTCGCACAATTCCTCGCCCCACTTCTGCACCTCCGCGTCGAGCTGATCATGCGGGACGCAGGCGTTGGCCAATCCCATGGCAACAGCTTCAGCGCCGGAGTAGCGGCGGCACATGTACCACATCTCGCGCGCCTTCTTCTCGCCGACGACGCGCGCCAACAAGGCGGTACCGTAGCCCGGATCGACCGAACCCATTTTCGGGCCGACCTGGCCGAACTGAGCTTTCTCGGAGCAGATGGTCAAATCGCAGATCGTACACAGCACGTTGCCGCCGCCGATGGCAAAGCCCTGCACGCGAGCGATGACCGGCTTGGGCACGTCGCGAATGGCGGTGTGCAGCTCTTCCATCGGGAGCCCGATGGTGCCGCGACCGTCGTAGCTCCCTTCATGCGCCGACTGATCGCCGCCAGTGCAGAATGCGCGATCACCAGCGCCCGCCAAAACGATCGCGCCGACGGCCTTGTCGTAGCCGGCCTTGTTGAGGGCGCGGATCAGTTCGTCGCAAGTTTGCCCGCGAAACGCGTTCATCTTTTCGGCGCGATTGATCGTGATCCAGGCAACGCCGTTGCGTACTTCGTAAAGGATATCTTTGAAATCCATCTGCTGCTCTCCTTGTAAATGTGTCGCCGAGTCCGCGTAACGGTGTCGCCGAGTCCGCGCAACTGTGTCGCCGAGTCCGCGACCTGTCGTCTGCGGTCGGCAATCAACCAGCCATGGTCAGGCCGCCGGATACGCTCAACACCTGCCCGGTAATGTAGCCCGCGTCGTCGCTTGCGAAAAACAGAATGGCACCCGGAAGATCGTCGGGCTGGCCGATACGGCCGAGCGGGATGGCGCGGCGGAATGCCTCTTCCAACTTGATCGGGTCGCCTGCGCCTTCCTTGTAATCGGCAAACAGCGCTGTGTCGGTCGGGCCCGGACAAACCACGTTGACCGTGATGCCATGGCGAGCGTGCTCACGCGCGATGGTCTTTGAAAACGAAACCAAGCCACCCTTGCAGGCCGCATAAACAGCCTCGCCGGAGGAACCGACGCGGGCCGCGTCCGAGGCGATGTTGACGATGCGGCCAGCCCTGCGCGCAATCATCCCGGGCAACACGGCATGATGCATGTGCAGGGCACCGGTCAGATTGATGGCGATCAGGCGCTCCCAATCGAGCGGCTGTGTCTTGGTGAAAGGCTTGAAGATGTCCCAGCCCGCGTTGTTGACGAGAATGTCGATAGCACCAAGACGGGCGACCACGTCGGCAACCGCCTTGTCCACATCCTCGCGGCGGGTGATATCGCACGCAACGGCCAAAGCCGTTCCGCCGGAAGTTTCGATCGCCTCGGCGGTCACCTTTGCTGCATCGAGATTGCGATCGAGAACGGCCACCTTCGCGCCGGCTGCCGCAAATCGCCGGCATGTCGCGCCGCCAATGCCGCCGCCGCCGCCGGTGACCACGACTGTTTTTGCTTGGAGACCACGCATGAGAGTTGCTCCTGTACGATGCCGGAAGTTCCGGCTGGCCTTCGATATGCATCAGCCGTATGGTGCATTCAATGATATGTCAACTAGCTGATGGAAAATGATATGAGCTTGGCACCGCAGATGTCTGAGCCCGACCGTTTGGCTGATAGCGGTGACATCGCCAATCGGTTGTTTTTTAAACTTTATCAGGCCTCAAACCTTATGCACAAGGAGGGAACGAGCGCGGTCAGCAGCTTTGGAAGCACCACTCAACAGTGGGCGGTGCTTGGAGCGCTCTCCCGGACGCAGGTGGCGAAGCACGGATTATCCGTCAAGGAATTGATGGAATATCTGATGGTAAGTCGACAAAGCCTAACGGCAATTCTGGATCGACTGGAGACGGCGGGATTGATCGAACGGGCGCGGACTGAAGGTGACGGTCGTCTGCGCCATGTCTGCTTGACCGACAAGGGCCGCAAGACGTGGGTCGACATGCGGCCGAGCATTCGGGGTTTTTACGAAGCGGCCCTCGCCGATTTTTCAATTGAGGAAAGCTACCTGCTAATGCGCCTGCTCGATCGGCTGAGCGCGGGGTTGGCGAAGTTGTAGCCAACACGTGGGCGCGGCTGCAGCCTTGCACATCCTGGCCCGCGTTTGTCCCTGCTGCACGGTACCGACCAACACCGTAACCGGGGTCGTGTCGGAGAATGTCGCAGGTACCGGCGATTTCGGACCCGTCACGGATGCTCGACTGTTGCCAGGTCCACGTTGCTCATGCTTTTCTCAACATCAAGCTAACCAGTCCCAAGCCCACAATGGACTTACGGGAGAAATTCATTGCTGACAGGTCAATTAGCGCTCGTGCTTGCAGCCGCCTTCGCTGGCGCGGCATTTTATATCAACTTCGCCGAGCATCCCGCGCGCTTAGGGCTCGATGACAAGAACCTGCTCAAACAATGGAAGCCGAGTTATTCCGCCGGCTATACGATGCAGTCCAGCCTCGCTGCTGCCTCCGGCGCACTTGGTCTGATCACTGCCTGGATGAGCATGGATTGGCGCTGGATTATCGGAGCGGTCCTCATTCTCGCAAACTGGCCCTATACTCTGATCGGTATCATGCCGACGAACCACAAGCTCCAGGCGATTGCAGAGAGTGACGCCGGGCCGGCCTCGCGGAGCATGCTGGACACGTGGGCGCGGCTGCACGCTGTCAGAACCGTGCTCGGAATCGCAGCAATAGTGGCTTATCTGTGGGCCATGAACTGAGAAAGCACAGCAAACCCTGCGTGGATCAAGAACCCGCTACATGTCTTGGCAGACATTTTTTGCGGCCCAGCACTTAATGTGGAACCACGACTGATCGACTGCGCTTGACCAATGCAAGAAGCAACGCCTGGCGCAATTCGATCTCTTTGGCCACATAGGTGCGCGCTGGAAAGGCCGAACGCGCGAGCCGATTGACGGCGCTTCGACGCGATCGAAGCGCCCTCCAAATCGCGATCGCGTGTGCAGGCACGGCACCCGCTACGCATGTACTCATACGTCCGCGTCAATCGTCACATCGGCGGCGTCGCCCGTCATTCAGCCGTGCGCACAATCTTGCCGTCCGGGCCTTTTTTCCATGTGTACATTACGAAACCGGAACGAGTGGGATCGCCTTTGCGATCATAGGTGATAGGGCCGATCACGGTCGGCCACGATTTGCTGGCATGAAGCGTTTTCGCGATCGTTTTGCCGTCAAATGAATTCGCTTCGCCCATGGCTTGAGCGGCAACTTCCACCGCAGCATAGCCGTACAGTGTGGTGCCTTCCGGCGTGATCTTCCTTGTGGCAAGGAAGTCATCAACGATCTTCTTCGCCCCGGGACGCTTTTCTGCCTCAGGAAAACCCGTCGACAACGTGCCATCGACATCAGCACCGCCGGCGGTAACGAACTCCGCACCGACGAGGCCATCGCCACCGATCAACCGGGCGGCAACCCTCGCCGCACGCATCTGCTTGATGAGCTGCGCCGATTGCTCCAGGTAGCCACCAAAGTAGACGACATCGACATTCGCCGCCTTCAGCTTCGCCACGAGTGCCGACATGTCCGTCGCTTTAGGGTCGACGCTGTCGTAAAGAGCTTCAGTAACGTCGTTCTTGTTGAGGATCCTTTTGGTCGAATCCGCCAAGCCTTTGCCGTAGTCCTGGGTGTCATGGACTATCGCTATTTTTTTGCCTGGCAACTTGTCGAGGATATAATTGCCTGCCGTTTCCCCTTGCTGGTCGTCGCGCCCCCCCGTACGAAACACGTTCCAGTAATCGCTTTCAGTTATTTTCACATTGGTTGCTGTGGGCGTAATCATGACGACGTTGTTCTTGGCATAGATGGGTGCAGCCGCGAGTGCCGCACCCGAATAGACGTGCCCGACGACAATCTTGACGCCATCGCTGATCATCTTGTTCGCGACAACGACCGCCTTTTCGGGGTCGCCCTGATCGTCGCCAACCAAAACC
Source organism: Hyphomicrobiaceae bacterium (assembly GCA_025350265.1). GTDB lineage: Bacteria > Pseudomonadota > Alphaproteobacteria > Rhizobiales > Hyphomicrobiaceae > JABFRJ01. Next base: position 4,357 of record JANXYD010000325.1, read on the forward strand.
TTTACGAAATGGCCGCCGATGCCGCATTTCGCGTTGAGGTCGTCCGCTGCCGCCTCGACGCCGTTCTTGACCTGGATCCCTAACGCTGCATTCGAACCTGTCATCGGACCAGCGACGCCGATCTTGATCGCCTCCCCGCCCACCGGACACGACGACTTATCCGTCGCAGGCCCTGTCGCCTGGACACCCGAACCCAATTGCACCATGCGTGCCGCCAGGTCGTTCAGTTGTTTCCCAAGCCCATCTAACCGCTTGTCGATCTCGTCACCCTTGACTGCGGCGCGCGTCAGCAATGGACTCAACTCGGCGGCGACCAGCCGCGCAATTTGCGTCGCGTTCGCCGGCGTCGCCGCATCCGGTTCCTGAAAGTGGCTGCCGCGAATAATGTCGGCGAGCAACTGGCTGCGCCAACTATCGCGAGCGACTTTTGCAAAAAATATCTTTTCCTTTGCGTCGAAATGCAGCTGTTCCGCCATGGCTTGCAGCAGTTCAGTCCCAGCGATGAGTTGCTCCGGCGTAAACGTGTTGTGTATGTCGGCAACCACGGCCTTGATCTTGTCGATCTGACCAGTATTGCCACTGGCGCAGGCGGTATCGACGAAGTAGCCATCTCCCTTCTTGAGACGGTTCGCCAGGATGACCACGTCGTTTGTCTTGAAATCTGCCCAATCCGGATCGCTGCCGCACGGCCGCACGAGATTGGACGTGGCCCACACGATGCCGCCGGCGAGGTAAAGCCGTGGCAACGACAGGCCCGGATTGTTGCTCAATGCCTGCGCCAGATTCTGCCGGACTTCGCCGCGACGAAGCTCCTGCGCGACGCTTGCGAATTTTGCTTGATCAAGCCCTCGCTTCTGCAATTCCGCCTGCACTCGTGCGGCAAATGTCTTGGTACCCAATGCGAGGAGTTCAAAACCATGTATCCGCGGCGGCTGGCCCGGTCGTCCAGCATCGGCGACGTAGCAGGCCTTGGTGTTGGAGCTTCCAATGTCGATCGCCACGACCTCTCCGTAGCGCGGACGCGGGGTAATCCAGCGATACGTCAACTGGCACTCGAGTTCGGCATCGATCTGCTGCAGTTTCAATCCGGGCAATTTTGCACTGACTTGCGATTGCAGATCGGCGAATGTCTTCGCCTGCGCGACCCCGCTACTCGCAAAGATATAGACGCGCTCTTTGGGGACTGCGTAGTCGGTCGTCATGCGCTCTGTGGTGCGCTGCAACGCCTCGATGACGCGTGGCATATTTTCCGGCCGAACCGCCGAAACCTTTTCATCAGGGAATTGGTGTCTGACACTCTTGTCGAACATGCGGAACTTGAGCGGTTCCTCGCGCTCGTTGAACGCGCGCTCGATGCGCTCGATTTCAGTGCGGGTCAATTGAAGTACGACGGACTTGATATCGCTGCCGCCGACTTCGATCAGTCCGTGCAGGTCAGATTCCTGGGCCCGCGCGGTTCCGGCGACAAGCATCAGCAGAAACAAAAGCATTCCGCGGCCGAAATTGCCGAAGAGCTGGTTGAAACCGAAACTCGACGTGCGACGACGCTGATGGAGGAAATGGAACGCGTGAACCTGATCGAGCATGGTACCCCTACTCCACTGTAGAACCAATATCGGTAAAGCAACATAGTCGACCGAGCCGTGCAGCTTCGACCGAGCGAACTCAAGTCAGTGCGAAACGGTATCAACAGCCCCAGTGACGCGCAAGTTGCTAAACGACTCCAAGGATCGAACCGCGCGCGCAAGGCAGCACATTCAATTCAATTGCCGCCTCTTATTTGGCTATGGGTGAGAAAGTCCGTCCAATTCGAAATCCGAGATAATCGTAACGGTTCACTTGCGATTCAGGCGAGCGTTGCGCAGATCGCAATTTGTTCATGGGGC
>JANXYD010000328.1 GCA_025350265.1 Hyphomicrobiaceae bacterium
CCTACGACCTCAAGATCGCCGGCCAGGATGCGCTTGCCGAACTCGAAACGTGCAAGATGGCGACATTGTATCAACTCGTGCTCGACTGCGGCGCGTCGTTCACCAACGAATTGTCGAAGCTGACGCGCGTGTCGCTGCTGCCGTTCTCCGGGCCGCGCGAGCCGGAACGTGCCGCCGCCCGCGCGCGCATTTCCAAATCGTGTGACCGCCCGCTCGGCTGAGGTCTGCTATGCACGGAGTTAGCGGCATCGGCACTTGGCAGCGCGCGATGCTTGCAGGTAGGGTCGTCGAGACTTGACCCGCGATCGCGTTCGCGTTTTCGCACCGAGATTGCACTGGCCATGCCCGCACCCACCATGCTCCGAAGCCTCGATCCGTGAAACCATTGCGCGGCGGCTTGCGTATCCGCATCCTCAAACGGCTGCTCGAGCGCGCCTCGCCGAACGCACGTGGCATTCTCGCCATGCTTGGCGCGATGGCGGCGTTCTCGTTCGGCGACGCGTTGATGAAGCTGTCGTCCGCCCACCTGCCCTCTGGCCAGGCGATCTGCGTCCGCGGGCTGATCGCCATGATTTTCATCGGAACGATCGCTGTGCGCAGCGGCGCACTGACCGAGTGGCGCCGGCTGCTGCATCCGCACATGCCCTACCGCACGCTCGGCGACATGGGCGGCTCGTTCTTCTACATCTGCGCGCTGCCGTATATGCCGCTGGCGGAAGCCGCAGCCATTCTACAGATCAACCCGCTGGTGGTAACGGCGGCGGCGGCCGTCTTCCTCGGCGAGCACGTGGGCTGGCGGCGCTGGTCGGCGACCGGCATCGGCTTCATCGGCGCCATGATGATCATCCAGCCGGGCTCGGCGTCGTTCACGTGGGCGAGCGTTTTATGCCTGATGGCGGTGCTGTCGGCCGTCACCCGCGATATCGCCACGCGCAAGCTGGTGGGCGTGCCGACGGTGCTGATCACCATGCTGGCCGTCACGGCGACGCTGATTGCCAGCCTTGCGTTCGCGGCCTTCGAAACGTGGATACGGCCGGAAATCGGCGACGTGATCAGGCTCAGCGCCGCCGCCTTGTGCATGTTGGCCGGGCAGATGCTGGTAGTGACCTCGATCCGCGCAGGCGACGTGTCGGCGGTGGTGCCGTTCCGTTACTCGGCGATCCTGTGGACGCTGCTGCTGAGCGCCGCGATCTGGCACTACCTGCCCAATGCGCTGACTTTGGCTGGAATCGCTGTGGTGGCGGGGGCGGGCCTCTACACGTTCTTCCGCGAACAGACCTTGCGCCGGAATATTGTGCGCATGACCGCGGCGGCGCACGCTGAAATCGCTGTGCAACCGCCATGATGTCGGCGCCCCCGACCACCGCGCGCGACGACCTGCGCGGCAGCGTGGCGATGGCCACCGGCAACATCGTGCTGGTTTTCAACGACACGCTGGTGAAGCTGGCCGCCAACCACCTGCCGATGTCGGAGGTGATATGCCTCAGAGCCATCGCGGCGATGACGCTGCTGCTGGCGGTGGCACGGCTGGCCCATGGCCCGCTGCCGCGACCGGGCAAGATGCTGGCGGTCCGCGCCGTGCTGGAGGCGGGCGCATCGTTTGCCTACCTTTATGCGCTGCAGCTGATCCCCATCGGCGAACTGGTCGGGCTGCAGCAAGTCGTGCCACTGGCCTTGCTGGTTGGGGCGGCGCTGGTGTTCGGAGAGCGCATCGGCAGGCCGGGTTGGCTGGCGGCGCTGGTCGGGCTGACGGGCGCGCTGTTGATCATCCGGCCGGGCCTCGACAACGGCGGGATGGGCGTGGCTGATATCGGTGCGGCGCTGGCCGCGCTGGCAGTGGTGTTTCAGGTGGCGCGCGATCTGCTGACCCGCGCGCTCCGCACGAACTGGCCACCCGCCTACGTCGCCGGCACCTCGCAGATTGCGATGATCGCCTGTGCGTTGTGCCTGGCACCGTTCGAAACTTGGGCCATGCCGAGCCCGACGCAGGCGGTCGAGATGGCAGCATCGGCGCTGTTCCTGGCGTTAGCCAACGTCGCGCTGGTGATGGCGCTGCGCTCCGGCCGGTTGGCCGTCGTCGGGCCGTTCCGCTATGCCGGGCTGCTGGCGGCGCTGCTATCGGGCTATCTGGTGTGGGGCCATTTGCCGGATGCGATATCCTTGCTCGGCAGCGCGGTGATTACCGCTTCGGGCCTCTTCAGTCTGTGGTACAGCCGGCAGCGCCAGAAAGCCACAATCGCGACGTCGGCATGAGTTTCGAAGCATGTCTCCGACATGCCCCCCGCGCGCCTCACTTACTCCGCAGCCGCCGCGGCGTGCACGCGCGCTTGGGTCAACGCCGCGCGCAGCGCCGCCACCTTTACGGGCTTGCGCAGCAGGGTGTGGCCGGCATCACGCACCCGCCGTTGCACCTCGGCGGAATTGTCGGCTGTGATGACGACGGCCGGGATTGACAGGCCGGAGGCCGCGCGGACACGGGCGATGGCGTCGAGGCCAGTCTCCGAATCGAGATGATAATCGGCCAGCACGATGTGCGGTTGGCGACCGGATTTCGCGAGCACCGCAAGCGCCTCGGTGCTGCCCTTGGCTGTCAGCACGTCGCACTGCCAGCCCGACAGCAGCGTTCGCATGCCCTGCAGGATCGCCGCGTCATTGTCGATGCACAGCACTTCAAGACCGGCCAATTCCCAGCTCGACGCCGACGTTACCGGGGCCGTCACCGGCACGCGCGTACCGGTGGCAGCGAGAGGCAGCCCGACCGCGAACATCGATCCTTTGCCGACCCTGGACGACACCGCGACGCGATGGCCGAGCACGGTGCTGATACGTTCGACGATCGACAGTCCCAGCCCCAGCCCATGCACCGAGGCTGCCGTTTCCTGCACGCGCTGAAATTCCTTGAAGATCAATTTGTGCTGGTCGGCAGCAATGCCGGGACCGGTGTCGAGCACACACAGCCGCACCTCGCGTCCGCAGCGCCGCGCCCCGATCAGCACCCGCCCCGAGGGCGTGTATTTGATCGCGTTCGAGACGAGATTCTGCAGCAAGCGCGGCAGCAGCCGCCGATCCGACTGCACCCACAGGCGCGACGGGACGATGCGCAGGTCCAGCCCCCGCTCGCGCGCCTGCGGTTCGAACTCCACCCGCAGCCGCTCGAATACATCGGCCAACGGCAGCGCAACCAACTCTGCTTCCATGCGGCTGGTATCAAGGCGGGCAATCTCGATCAGCGCGCCGAGGATTTCCTCCACCGCGTTCAACGACTGGTCGATCTTGGACGCGATGCCCGGATCGGAGCTGCCGCCGCGCTGTTCGACGAGGCTCGACGCATAGAGCCTAGCGGCATTCAACGGTTGCAAGATGTCGTGGCTGGCGGCGGCAAGGAAGCGCGTCTTGTCCTGGTTGGCCACGTCGGCCGCGACTTTGGCAGCCGCAAGCGCGCTGTTGGCGGCGCTCAATTCGGAGGTGCGTGCGTCCACGCGGCGTTCCAGCGTTTCGTTGGCGCGCGCCAGGGCATCGGCCGCTGCAGTGCGCTCGGTGATATCGGCGTAGGTGGTGACGATGCCACCCTGGGGCATGCGCGAGGTACGGATTTCCAGAATGCGGCGGCCTTGCTGGAAATACTCGACGAACGTCTGATGGCTGACGGCCAGCTTGACCATGCGGTCAGCGACGAGATCACCGATACGTCCGGCACCCAGATCGCCGCGTTCGGCGCAGGCGCGCAACACCTGATCGAGCGGAACGCCGACGCGACCGAGTTCGGCCGGCAGATCCAGCAGTTCACGGAATTGCCGGTTCCAGCACACCAGCCGCAGGTCCTTGTCGAACACCGACAGGCCGTGCCGCACCTGATCGAGCGCCGATTGCAACAGGTCGCGATTGTACTGCAGGGCTTCGGAGGCGTCGTCGAGCAGCCGCATCGCTGAATTGGCCGGCATGTTGCCGCGCCGCAGCAGCAGCGACAGCACCAGCCGCGCCGACGCGGCCCCGATCGCGCTCGTCAACAGATGCTCGGTGAACCTGAGTATCTGGACGTCGGCTTCGGCATCCGGCGCCAGTGCGATCTGGCGGTTGCGGCGGTAGTCGCCGAACGAGCGCGCCGCACGCTCGACGCCGAGATAGCGCGCCACCGTCGTCTCGAGATCGGCCACCGTGATCG
>JANXYD010000335.1 GCA_025350265.1 Hyphomicrobiaceae bacterium
GCGCCCGAACCCTTGAGCGGCATCTCGTGCTCGACGTAATTGCGCCCGTTGAACGTCTGGCGATAGGGATCGAATTTCGCGCGCACATTCAGGATGACGCCGCGCGTTTCGCGTTCGTCGGCGAAGCTCTGCTCCTTGGCCGTGAGGCAATTCCAGATCAGCTGTGATGCCAGCAATTCGCGCGCCATCTTCGCGAGGTAATGGCTGCATGGCGCTTGCCGCACCAATTCAGGCTGTGCATTGCCGATGCGGCTGGTGATTTCGGTGCCGCCGCGCGGCGTTAACCAGTTTACCCTGCCGAAGCGACCCCACCCGCACCTCGAAGAGAGTGCGGCATGTAGCAAAGCCTACATAACCACTTGAATGCTGATGGATGCCATCCATCTACCATCTAGTGAGAGGGCAAGGAGATGGCAATGCCAAGCAACGTTAGAGAACTGAGGGTCCGAACGCCTGAATCGGAAAAAATCACGATCAACCTCGGTTTCGTGGACCTCGGTCATATCGATTTACTGGTGAACGAACGGTTTTACGCCAACCGCACCGATTTCATTCGCACGGCCATCCGCAATCAACTGGACCGCCATTCGGATGCGACCCGCAAGAGTGTGGCGCGCAAGGAACTCGCACTCGGCTTGCGCCACTTTTCCAAAGCAGAACTGGATCAGGTACTGGCTGATGGCCAGCAGTTGGATATTCGAGTTCTCGGCCTCGCGACCATCGCCGACGACGTCACGCCGGAGTTGGCGCGCGCGGCAATCCGATCCGTCGAGGTGTTGGGCGCGCTGCACGCAACGTCGGCCGTGAAGGCCGCTTTGGCCGATCGCGGCGGGTGAAAGCTGCCGCAGTTCTGGCGATCCACAATCACCGGGCTGCGCGGCCCGCTCACCTCGATGGAGGACTGCAATGAAATCCCTGTCACTTAAAGACATCCGCGAAGCGCTGCATTTGACGCGCGCTGGACAGCTTATGGAAGCCACGCGTCAGATCCAGCAACGGATGCGCAAAGACGTGGCGGAGGCCGGCACCGCAAGTGGCACTGACGCGCGCGCGCCAATCACGATCGATGGCACGGCCGAGCGGTTAGGCGAGAGCCAGACGCACGCGTCTCCTGCGGGGCGTGCGTCAGACAGTTCGGCAACGGGTAAGGCTGAGCCAAGGCCGGCACCTGGATTGCCCGAAGGTGCCGAGTTCGTTCACCGACATTTCGCGAGCACCGCCGGCAGCCGTGATTACAAATTATATGTTCCGCGCGGCTATAACGGCACGGCGTTGCCGCTCTTGGTCATGCTGCACGGCTGCACCCAGTCGGCCGAGGACTTCGCTGCAGGAACGCAGATGAACACCTTGGCGGAGGAGTTTGGAGTGTTGGTCGCCTACCCCATCCAGCCAAAGTCTGCCAACGGCTCAGGCTGCTGGAACTGGTTCAAGCCGGGGGATCAAAGACGCGACGCGGGAGAACCATCCCTCATTGCCGGCATTACGCGAAAAATCGCCAGCGACTACGCGGTCGATCTGGCGCGGATCTACGTCGCCGGCCTTTCGGCGGGGGGTGCCGCGGCAGCCATCATGGGCGCCGCTTATCCTGAATTGTATGCAGCAGTAGGCGTGCATTCGGGGTTGCCTGTCGGAGCTGCGAAGGATGCTGCTTCAGCCTTTGCCGCCATGCGCCAAGGTGTGGCTGTGCGCAGGTCCGTGGCGGAACCGAGTGCAGGTCAATATACGCCGACGATCGTGTTCCACGGCGATCAGGATACCACGGTTAACCCGAGCAACGGCCGCCGCATCATCGAGCAGATGCTCTCGGATGCGCCACCGGAGTTACGCGTTGTAACGCATCGCGGACAGACACCAGCGGGCCGTTCGTTTAGTCGCACATGTTATCTCGATAGAACCGATCGCGCGGCGCTGGAGATGTGGGTCGTGCATGGCGGCGGCCACGCCTGGTCGGGCGGGAGTAAGGCGGGGACTTATACCGATCCCACCGGGCCGGACGCGTCGCGTGAGATGATGCGGTTTTTCTTGCAGCACCAGCACTCAGGGTTGGTGGATCGGTGACGCGTCGAGACGAAAAGTGGGCTTCGAAAGGGCTGGCAGTGCCCGCGTCAACTCCATTTCGCAGGAACAAACCCGCCGTCGTCGCTCGCCGCCTAAATCGCCGTCACAACTTCGGCCCAACAGAATTCGTTTTCGTAAACGCGAACGCGCTCACAATCGGTAATCCGATTGAAGAACCATGCTGCGATGTTCTCTGCTGTCGGATTTTCGAGTCCGTCGACGTCATTGAGGAGGCGGTGATCCATCTGCTTGATGAGTGGGGCCAGTTCCGCATCAATTTCGGCAAAATCCTTGACGAACCCTCGAATATCGAGAGGTCCGCAGACGACAATCTCCAAACGGTAGTTGTGCCCGTGCAGGTTCTTGCATTTGTGCCCGTCAGGCAGGTTCGGCAGGTGGTGGGCAGATTCAAAGCGATAGGTGCGACCGATGCGTGTCGTGACACCGACGGAATGGCCGGCGTCGCGGGGTGGTCTTCTTGAGGGAAGATCGAGCGGTTCGAGCGGCTTGTTCACGGTATCCCCATGAGCTTGTGGGTCTGAAGGCTCACCCGCCAACGGGGATTGTCGAGGCAATAGGCGACCGCCAATTCCGTGCTACGGGCACGGTCGGGACCGTCCATCGGTTGTAAAAAGAAATGCTCGAAGGCGAGACCCTCGAAGTCTTCCGGAATAGCGCCGTCCTGGGGATAGACCAGCTTGATCTCCTGCCCCGAGGTTTGCGTCAGGACGTTTCCGGCCTTGGGGCTGACGCAGATCCAGTCAATGCCGGTGGGCGCGGAAAGTGTACCATTGGTCTCGATCGCAACCGTAAAGCCTCGCGCGCGTACGGCATCGAGGACCAGCGCATCGAGCTGGAGGAGTGGCTCGCCGCCGGTAAACACGACATATCGGCGCTCCCTGCCGTGACCCCAGGTTAAGGCGATAGCGTCGGCCAAATCCTCCGCGGTCTTGAAGCGGCCACCGCCATGACCATCCGTGCCGACGAAATCGGTATCGCAGAAGCGGCATTGGGCTGTCATCCGGTCCTCTTCGCGACCGCTCCACAGATTGCAGCCGGTGAACCGACAGAACACGGCGGTGCGCCCAGCCTGGCCACCCTCACCCTGGAGTGTTTTGAATAATTCTTTAACCGAGTACGTCATGCGGCAATCTCCAGGCGGCCCCGCCACCGGCTTGCCGTGTACCGATCTGCGCCGGGCTAACACTCAGAACGGCCTGTCATACCGGCGGTCAAAATTATTGACTCATAAAAGAAACCTAATGGCGCCGGTATTTGTCTTTTGGATGCGCGCGGCCGCCCCACCAACCCCGCGCGCGGATACCAACGGCCCTAAGTCAGAACTTATGGCCGTTGGTATGACAACCGCTGGCACGCAAAATCTAACCCGGCACTTCCCGGCAGCATTACCATATTTGTCCAAATGAGTGGGCGTCCCGCAAACTTGTAGTTCGGGAACCCGTACGCGCACGCGCACAGCCGCTGCTTTCGGTTACCAGCATGGGGGATAGTTCCCTCCTTCCCATCGAAGGCTATGGGGAGAAGGGAAGATAGCTGCCGCTGACCTCAGTTCTTCTTCGTCTTCTTCACCGGGACGGGCGCAGCCGGCTCATCACCCCCGCCGAAGCCGGCGAAGAGGGAGGAGATGGGCGCGCTGGCGGCGACGCCGGAGTAGCTGGGGACGACGCGGACGGTGGTGCCGACGTGGGCCAGCGTGGCGAGATGCACGACGTGCTTGTTCATCATACGGAAACAGCCCGAGGACGAGGCCTTGCCGATGGAACGCTCGTTGTTGGTGCCGTGAATACGATAGATCGAGTTGCCGAGATACATCGCGCGGGCACCCAGCGGATTGATCAGGCCGCCCGTCACCGTCACCGGCAGACCCTTCTGACGCTGCCGCATTTCCGGTGGCGGCGTCCAGGTTGGCCATGCGGCGATGCGGCTGATGCGCTCGGTGCCGGTCCAGGTGAAGCCGTCGCGGCCGACCGAGATCGGATAGGCGTAGGCGCGCGTGCCGGTCAGTGCGTAATAGAGATGCTTGCCGTGCGTATCGACGATGATGGTGCCGGGCTGCTCGTTCTGCTCAAGGTAGACGATGGGCGGTTCCTCCGCCACGACCTCGGGTTTCGCGCCGCCCTGCATGAAGGCCGGGTAGACGGCTGGCGCGCTCGTCTTGCGGATCTCGGCGCGCTCGGCTTCGCGTTGTGCCGTCTGACGGTCGATGTCGCTTTGGAAGACGAGGCCGCTGGCACCGAACCCGCTCTGCGCATTGGCGGCCATCGGCGCAGCCGCGGCACAGGCGAGGACGGCCAGCGCTGAAAACGACGAAGCCTTGATAGATCTCATGATAGTCCCCGATGCGCGAACGACGGCGGCGTCAGCTGTGGCTGAAGTCGCCGACGCTAAGCCGACGCGGTGCCGATAGACAAGGCGTGTTCGCCCGGCGACGGCGATCGCATCGCCTCTTGTGGCGAAATTCGCACAGCCAGTCGACGTGAGCGGGCGTCGTGCAATTGCCCTATTTCAGCATCAACAGCACTCGATTGATGCAAACCGTAGAGTTGCATTGGGGGTGGGCTTGCCTTTTTGTTGTGCAGGTCTTTAAAGTCGCGGCAAATCATACCGGACGGCTTGTGGGGGCCGCGCCGGACCTGGGAAAGCGCCCGTCGTCGGAGCGCCCGTCGTTATGGACACGCACGGGAAAACGCACATGTTACAACATCGTCGGACGGCGCTCTCGCCTCCGGCCAGCACGGGGTTGAGCCTGGATGAGTTCGATTGCAGATGCGCGGGCCTTTGCCACCAAGAGCCGTACCAAGCGCAGCCGAGGCACGACGCCGCCGACCGATATCTCCAATCCGCAGTATTTCCACAAGGTCGTGGATTGCCAATATGCCTGCCCCACGCACACGCCGGTGCCGGAATATATCCGCCTGATTGCACAAGGGCGCTACGCCGCCGCGTATATGCTGAATTGGGAAAGCAACGTATTTCCAGGCATTCTCGGCCGCGTCTGCGACCGCCCGTGCGAGCCGGCCTGCAGGCGTGGCCGCGTGCAGATCGGCAATGAGACAAACGCCAAGGACCCGACGTTCAAGGATGCCGAACCGGTCGCGATCTGCCGGCTGAAGCGCGTCGCTGCCGACCTGAAGGGCGATATCGATGTGTTCATGCCTGAAATTCCGGCGGCGAAAAACGGCAAACGCATCGCGTTGATCGGGGCGGGGCCTGCCGCGCTGACGGTGGCCCGCGACCTGCTGCCGCTCGGCTACAGCGTCACCTTGTTCGAGAAAGACCCGCAGGGCGGCGGGCTGATGCGGACCAACATCCCGTCGTTCCGGCTGCCGGTCGAAGTGCTCGATGACGAAGTGATCCGCATCCTCAAGTTCGGCGTGGAAACCCGCTTCGGCCACGAGATCAAGAGCATCAAATCAGTGCTGGCCGAGGGCTTTGACGCGGTTTTCGTCGGCACCGGTGCGCCGAAAGGCAAGGACCTCGACATTCCCGGGCGCAAAGATGCCGACAAGAACATCCACATCGGCATCGATTTTCTGACTTCGGTCGCGTTCGGCCATGTCGAAAAGATCGGCCGCCGGGTAATCGTCATCGGCGGCGGCAATACCGCCATGGACTGCTGCCGGACTGCACTGCGGCTGGGTGCAGAGCACGTCACCGTCACAGTTCGCAGCCCGCGCCGCGTCATGAAGGCGTCCGACTGGGAAGTGCGCGACACGATGCACGAGGGCATTCCCATTCTCGACAATCACGCGCCCAAGTCGTTCGTGATCAAGGCCGGCAAGCTGGTGGGCATGACGTTTGAAAAGATGGTCGAACAGGGCGTCGATACCAAAGGACGCCCGAAGCTGGTGGCGTCCGGTGAAATCGTCACCATCCCCTGCGACGACGTGCTGATGGCGGTTGGCCAGGACAACGCGTTTCCATGGATCGAGAAGGACGCGGGCATAGAGTTCGGCGAGTGGGGCATGCCTTCGGTCAACAAGGTGACGTACCAGTCGACCAACGCCAAGGTGTTTTTTGGCGGCGACGCGGCCTGGGGTCCGGAGAACATCATCAAGGCCGTCGCGCACGGCCATCAAGCCGCGATTTCAATCGACGCGTTCTGCCATGGCAAACCGCTCGTCGACCGGCCACAACCCGGCCATACGCTGGTCAGCCAGAAGATGGGCATCCACGAGTGGTCCTACAAAAACGACTACGATGGTGCCCACCGGGTGCACGTGCCGCACGCCGATCTCAAGAAATCGCTGGCCAATCTCAAGCTGGAAGTCGAACTCGGTTTTGACGAGAAACGCGCGCTCGCGGAAGCGTCGCGCTGTTTGAACTGCGATGTGCAGACCGTGTTCACGGAAAAGCTGTGCATCGAATGCGACGCGTGCATGGACATCTGCCCGGTGGACTGCATCAACTTCACCGACAATGACAGCGAGGACGCGCTGCGGCTGGAATTGCGCGTGCCGGCGACGAACTTGAAACAGGACATCTACATGTCAGCCCCGCTCAAAACCAAGCGCATCATGGCCAAGGACGAGGACATGTGCCTGCACTGCGGCCTGTGCGCCGAGCGCTGCCCGACCGGCGCGTGGGATATGCAGAAGTACATGTATGTCGAAGCCCAGGCGTCGAAGGCGTGCCTGAGCAATCACAATGCGTATCTGCGTTAAGGGTGGAGAGTGCAGCGAGATGGTAATTGATCAGATCTATGCGCGTTTCCATCACTATCGTCGGGCCGATTTCCGGCTGTTTGGCAAATCACTGGATCGACGAGCGTCGCCATGATCAAGAACCTTGATTTGGAAACGATTTTGGCACTGCCGGTGAAAGATCGTCTCGCTATCGCTGACGCGATACTTCAATCGCTTGAGGATGCGGCCGACGATCAACCGGTGCCTGAGTGGCAGTTGCACATGTTGAGGCAACGTATCGCGCAGGATGACAAGCATCAAGGACCGGGCGAGACGTGGGACCAGTTCAAGCGACGTTCAGCGTGTTCTTTCGTATTCGAGGCGACACGATCAAGTTAATTTCAGTATTGCACCACAGCCGTGCCCCTGAGTTGGTCGCGCGCCGTTTGAAAAAGTAGGCAGACAGTCCATGTCCGGCATAAACGATTTCGTCATCAAGTTTGCGACCGTCAATGGCTCGGGTTCGGCGTCAGCCAACGCGATGTTTGTCAAGACGCTGTTCCGCATGGGCATCCCTGTCAGCCCGAAGAACATTTTTCCGTCCAACATCCAGGGCCTCGCTACCTGGTATGAGGTGCGCGTGTCGGGCAAAGGTTATCTCGCCCGCCGCGACGGCATCGATTTGTTCGTGGCCATGAACCCGCAGAGCTATGCCGAGGATTTGAAGGCGATCGTGCCGGGCGGCTGGCTGATGTATGACTCGTCGTTGCCACGCAAATGGGCGCGCGATGACATCAATATTCTGCCGGTGCCGATCGCCGAGATGTGCGCCAAGAAGTGGACCGATCCGCGCCAACGCCAGTTGTTCAAGAACATGGTCTACGTCGGCGCGCTGACGGCGCTGCTCGACATGGACATGGATGTCGTCAAAGTCGTCATCGGCGATCAGTTGAAAGGCAAGGAAAAGCTGGTTTCGGCCAACATGGCGGCGGTCGAGCTGGGGCGCACGTACGCGCTGGAAAATTTCACCTGCCCGCTGCCGATCAAGGTCGAGCACGCCGAGGGCGCGAAGGGCCGGATCCTGGTCACCGGCAACGAGGCGGCGGGTCTCGGTGCGGTGTATGCCGGCGCCACCGTACTCGGCTGGTATCCGATCACGCCGTCGACGTCGGTGGCGGAAGGCTTCGAAAAGCACGCCAAGAAATTCCGCACCACCAAGGACGGCAAGGCGCTTTATTCTATCGTGCAGGCCGAAGACGAACTCGCCGCGATCGGCATTGCCATTGGCGGCGGCTGGAATGGCGCGCGCGCGTTTACCGCCACCTCCGGCCCGGGCATTTCGCTGATGAGCGAGTTTTTGGGGCTCGCCTACTTCGCCGAAGTGCCGGTCGTGCTGTTCAACATCCAGCGCGGCGGCCCGTCCACCGGCATGCCGACGCGCACCGGACAGCCCGACGTGCTCGCCTGCGCCTACGCCAGCCACGGCGACACCAAGCATGTGCTGCTGTTTCCTGCCGATCCGACCGAGTGTTTCTCGATGGGCGCTCAGGCTTTCGACCTGGCCGAGCGCTTGCAAACGCCGGTGATCGTCATGTCCGATCTCGATATCGGCATGAACGATTGGGTCTGCGAACCGTTCGCCTGGGACGATGCCAAGGTGCATGACCGCGGCAAGGTGCTATCAGCCGCAGAACTTGAAAGCTTCAAGGAGCGTCGGGGACAGCCGTGGGGCCGCTATCTCGACATCGATGGCGATGGCATTCCCTATCGCACGCTGCCGGGCACGCATCCGTCGATGGGTTCGTTCTTCACGCGCGGCACCAGCCACGACGAATATGCGCGCTACACCGAAGATGGCACGATCCACGCTCGCATGATCGATCGGATAAGACGCAAGTTCGACGTGACGGCGGCAACCCTGGTGCCAAAGCCCGAAATCGTCACACGTGATCCCAAGTGCAAAACCGGCGTCATCTATTTCGGTGCGACGCGGCCAGGCGTGCTGGAAGGCTTGGATGAACTGGCCGCCGATGGCTTCAAGCTCAACGCCATGCGCATCAAGGCTTTCCCGTTCAACGACGATATCAGGGCATTCTGCGCCGCCCACGAGCAGATCTTCGTCATCGAGCAGAACCGCGACGGCCAGATGCGCACGCTTTTGATGGTCGAAGCGGAGGTTCCAGGCGAGAAGCTGATCTCCGCGCTCAACTACGACGGCACACCGATGACGGCGCAATTCGTGCGCTCAACCATTCTCAACCACCTCAGGCCCGCCAAGAAGCAGGCGGCGGAATAGCAAGACGACATCAACCGGCCTCGAAGCGACGCTTGCACTGCCCGCGATCGACGCTGAAATACCAATGCGAGATAACTACAGCTGGACGCCGATCGAATGATTGCTCCCTCTCCCCACGCGGTTCGCGTCGGGAGAGGGTCGGGGTGAGGGGCGACCTCTT
>JANXYD010000333.1 GCA_025350265.1 Hyphomicrobiaceae bacterium
GCACCGAACTGCTGTCGGTCATCACCAGCCCATTGCTGCTCGTGCGCTGAACACAATCTTTGGCGCTCCAAAGTTTAGCGCGCATGTGCAGCACCAAGCCTGTCATTCTAGGAGCCTGTCCGAGCCGGCGCGCCAATGATCTGACATGCAGGTGCTGCGCATGATAAATTTACAACTGAAATAACACTCATCAGTCCATCATTACACGGTCGTGCCTGCGTCAGGCGTGCCGGCCATCAGTCGCAGCGGATTGTAGATCATGACGGTTTCGCCGCGCTGGTTCAAAACGCTGTTGCGTGACCGGACGAGGCCGCGACCTTTTGATGTGGCGCGCGCTTCGGTGATCTCAATTTCGACGTGTACGGTGTCGCCGACGATGACGGGAGCCTTGACGTCGATGTCGGTGTGCAGAAACGCCAAGCCGGTGCCATGCGCGGTGCCCGCCAACGCGAGGCCTTCAGCCACGGCGTAAACCAACGCCGCAGGTGCTGCAAAACCGACCATCGCGGAATGCCGTCGCCGGTATTCGGCGTCGGTGAAGAGCGGCTCGACAAAGCCTGTGACATTGCAGAACGCGGTTATGTCGTGATCGGCCAGCGTGCGGCCGTAGGTGTAGAAGCGATTGCCGATCCGCAGGTCCTGCCAGTAAAATCCGTGTCCGAGAAGTTTCATGGGTGCGCCTCCAGACGCCGATCAGATCAAACGCCGCGATATCAATAATCCGCCGGTCAGAGTTGGCAATCACTCTTATTGGAGGTGCGCATTCTAGGCGCTTGACGCGCCAATGAACCGAGCGTCACTCTGCTCCCGCCAGCGGCACCAAGAGGCTGCGGCGCGGAAACGCAGACAACGCTCAAGGAGACGTCGCATGGCGCATATCCACTCCGCCCACTGCCGGCACGGTGCCGACCGCGCTGGACCGACGCGCCGGCAACTGATCGGTACGGCTGGGGCCGCATCGCTGGCCGCAGCGTTCGCGATTGGCCAACCCCGCCTCGCGCTGGCACAAGCCAAACCGCATCGCATCGATGTGCACCACCATGTCACGCCGCCGACCTGGCTCGCGGCCGTCCGCCGCGCGAAGTTGGATAACCCGCCGCTGGCCGACTGGTCGCCACAGAAGTCACTCGACGACATGGACAAGGCCGGCGTCGCCACCTCAATGCTGTCGCCGACCACCCCGCAGGTGACGTTCCTGCCACGCGAGCAAGCGGTCGCGATCGCACGCGAATCGAATGACTACACGCGCAAGCTTACTGGCGACAACCCCGGCCGCTTCGGACTATTTGCGATGCTGCCCATGCCGCACGTCGACGCCGCTCTCGCCGAGATCGCATACGCATTCGACGTGTTGCATGCGGACGGCATCGGCATGATGACCAGCTATGGCGACAAGTGGCTGGGCCACCCGGATTTTGAGCCGGTGTTCGATGAACTCAATCGGCGCAAGGCGACCGTCTATACGCATCCGACGGGTGCCAACTGTTGCGTCAATCTGGTGCCGGGCGTTCCCGATACGGTCGTCGAATACGGTGCCGACACCACGCGCGCCATCGCCAGCCTTATTCTGTCAGGCCGTTCGCAGCGCTACCGCGACATCAATTTCATTTTCTCGCACGGGGGTGGCGTGCTGACCGCGGTCGCCGAAAGGCTGCAGGTGCAGATCGTCAACTCGCCGCCCTACAAGGGCAAGTTCACCCGCGCCGGCATCGATGCCGAGCTGCAGCGCTTCTATTACGACACGGCGCAGATCTCCAACGCGGTCACCATCGAGGCGCTGGTGAAGCTTGTTCCGCTGACGCAGGTGGTGTTCGGCTCCGACTTTCCCTACCGCACGTCGCTTGAGCATGTGCAAGGCTTGGCCAAGATCTTTGCCGGTGAGCAACTGATGGCGATTGATCGCGGAAACGCTGCGCGTATTCTTCCGGCGTGGAGACAAGGCTGAGCGCGAGGGACACGCTGATGCCGGATCAGTACCGCGCCGTCGTGTGCCGGGGCTTCGGTGCCGGAGACACACGTGTCGAGGCCGTACGACGCGTGCCCCTGCAGCCGCATCAGGTTCGCGTTCGACTGCAGGCCAGCGGCGTGAACTTTCCGGACGTCCTGATCGTGCAGGGCAAATACCAGTTGAAGCCGGAATTTCCGTTTGTGCCGGGAACCGAAGGCGCGGGCGTGATCGTCGAGGTCGGCGCGGACGGGGATGCGAACCGCGTCGGCAGCGCCGTCATGGTGTCGATGCGCACAGGGGCCTACGCAGAAGAAGCGGTGGTGGCTGACGCCAAGGCCCTGCCACTGCCGGCAGGCTTTTCGTTCGCGCAAGGTGCCACCTTCATGGTCGCGCACACCACGGCCTATCACGCCATTGCCACGTGCGGGCAAGTGCAAGTCGGCCAATCGGTGCTGGTGTTCGGTGCCGGTGGCGGGGTCGGCCGGGCGGCGGTGCAGATTGCAAAGCATCTCGGCGCCTTCGTAATCGGGGTGGCAAGCAGCGCTGAAAAGGCCACGCTGGCGCGCGACGCTGGCGCAGATGTGGTGCTTGGTCCCGAGCCCGCCGAATTGGCTTCTGGCGTCCTCGCTCAGACCCGCGCGCGCGGCGCCACCGAGGGCGTCGACGTGATCTATGATCCGGTCGGCATCGCACCCGAGATTGCGCTGCGATGTGTGGCTTGGGGTGGCCGTGTGCTGATCGTGGGTTTCGCCGGCGGGACCATTCCGCAGTATACGGCTAATCGCGTGCTGCTCAAAGGCGCTGCGATTGTCGGCGTGCGTGCCGGCGAATTCGGCCGCCGCTTTCCCGCCAGACGCACAGTCGAGATCGGCGAAATCGTTCGGTTGGCCACCATTCATCGGCCCGTCGTTACCGCGTCATACCCGCTTGACCATTTCGCCGACGCCTTGGCGGCTCTCGAGCAGCGCCGCGCGTGCGGACGCGTGGCTCTCGTTGCTCAGGATCTCAAGTGTTAAGTCATCGTGACGCGAATGTAACACGCTCGATCAAATCGCGTTACTCGGGGAACATATTTTGACGTATCCGCCGACTCGGCGTCTAGCTGACTGAAAGAGCTTGTCCGCGTTAAGTTTAAAAACTTCGGGGGGAAGTCCATGCGCGCTGCCACGAGCCTTCTGGCACTTTCATTATTTTGTGCGTCCTCGGCTGTCGTTCTCGCTGATGATACGACCGCTGCGATCATGAAGCGCCTCGACGCGCTGGAGCGCGAAAACGCCAGTCTCCGTAGCAAGATCAATCAGATTGACGCCAAGAAAACCGTCGCCCACACACCGGCGGTGCAGGCGCAGAAGCCCGTTACGGCCGTTGCCAGCAGCAACCCGCCGATTGGCACCATCAGTTCGTCGATGATTCCGACGGCCGGCACCGGCTCGCTTGCCGGTCCCGACGCGGCACGCAGCGCTGACATCGTCGAGGACGGCTGGTACTTTCGCAAGAAACCGGGTTCGAAAAACCTGACGTTCCTGACGCCGGGTGGAGAAATTAGCGCTTACGGTCAATTCGACGTGTCGCTCGACTTGACTACCAAGGGCATCGGCAATCTTGGCGTCCCCGGCGACAGTCCTGTCGGCAATGTCGGTTGGCAGCCGGCGCTGTCGACCAACCTGTCGTACGTCGGTGTGCGCGGGGCGCAGAAGCTGTCCGGTTACGACACCAGGTTCGTCTATCAGATGGAAACGCAGATCGATATTTCGGCCACCTCTGGCGTCGGCGAAAGCAACAGCAATTTCAGCAACGTCGTCAAGGGCGGGTTGACCTCTCGGAACAGCTACATCGGTTTGGCTTCAGAAAGCCTCGGCGCGCTGAAGGCTGGCAAAACCGACGCGCCCTACAAGACCTCGACGCAAAGCATGAACCCTTTCTCGGGCATGCTCGGCGATTACTCCGTGATCATGGGCAACAGCGGTGGCGACAACCGGGTGGAATTCGGCACGCGCCTGGATCACTCCATCTGGTATGAAAGCCCTTCGCTGAGCGGCTTTACGTTTGCCGCGCTCTATTCGCCGGGCCAGAACCGCGCCTCCAACAGCGACAACATCGCGTCCGGCGAATCCGATTGCTCCGGCGGTAACTCACCAGTCAGCGGTGGTGCAACGGCGTGTACCGATGGCTCGTTCTCCGATGCCTTGAGTGTCAGCGGCACCTACAAGAACGGGCCACTGTTGTTGACTGCGGCCTACGAGCGCCATCAGAAAGTCAACCGTTCCAGTGATGTCGCGGGCAGCGGCCTGGAAGACCTCGATGTTGTCGATGAAGATGCCCGCAAGATCGGTATCCAGCTTGTACTTCCGACGAAAACGACTGTGTCGGCGATCTATGAGCAGATGCACCGGTATGTGCCGGCCGTGCTTTCGTTCCAGAACGAGCGTCAGCGGAACGGGACTTGGTTGGCCGTGACGCAGGAAATCACGCCGCTCGACAACATTTCGTTCGGGTGGGCGCACGCCTTCCGCACGCCTGGCGATCCCGGCCAACACAATACTGCCGGCGGCCCGGACCCGCAAAATCAGGCCGACATGTTCACCGCCGCCTACAAGCACACGATCTCGCCGGGCCTTTTGTGGTACGTCGATTATGCCGCCACAATTAACGGTCGCGACGCGCATTATGATCTCGGCGCAGGCGGCCGCGGGGTCACCACCGATTGCCACGATGCGACGGGATCGTCCGGTGGCCTTGCTGCTGGTCCCCATTGCTGGGCGGGCGGCAAGCTGCAAGGCGTGTCGACCGGCGTGAAGTACAACTTCTAAGCGCTGCAACGGCTGCGGTTATTCGATGCGCACGCTTGTGAGAGTGTGCGCATTTTGGCGTGGCGTGCCGCACGATCTTTACAGAGGTTGTGCCGCGCCCGGCCGCCTGATAATCAGCCTGATACAACATACATGGAGCCTGATCGATGAAACCTGGACCCTATCGTGCCGATCAGGTCGGCAGTTTGCTGCGTTCGCAACCGCTCAAGGACGCGCGGGAGAAGCACGAGAAGGGCACCCTGTCCGATGCCGGGCTTTCCGCCATCGAAGACACCGAGATTATCGGGCTGATCCGCAAGCAGGAAGCGATTGGTCTGGAGGCCATAACCGACGGCGAATATCGGCGCACCTGGTGGCATTACGATTTTCTAGGACATCTGACCGGTGCCGAGCGCTACAACACCGGGCAGGGCATCCAGTTCAAGGGCGTGCAGACCAAGGCCGAGGCGGTTCGTGTGATCGGCAAGCTGGATTTCCCCGACAGCCACCCACATCTCCAGCACTTCAAGTTTCTGAAGGCCAACACCAACCGCACAGCTAAGATGACGATCCCAAGCCCGTCGATGATGCATTATCGTGCCGGCCGCGCGGGCATCGACAGCAAAGTTTATCCCGATATTGCTGCGTATTATCACGACCTCGGCCATGCCTATAACAAGGCGATCAAGGCGTTCTACACAGCCGGCTGCCGCTATCTGCAACTCGACGACACCAGTCTCGCGTATTTCTGCGATCCCGCGCAGGTCAAGATGCTGGCTGATCGTGGCGATGATCCCAAGCAGTTGGTCAACCAGTATCGCGACGTGCTGGCGATCGCGTTGAAGGATCGCCCGACGGACATGACGATCACTACCCACACGTGCCGTGGCAACTTCCGTTCCACATTCGTCGCTTCGGGCGGCTACGAGCCGGTTTCGGACATGGTTTTCAATCACATCGACGTCGACGGCTATTTCATGGAATGGGACGACGAGCGCTCTGGCGGCTTTGAGCCGTTGCGCTATCTGCCGAAGGGCAAAAAAGTGGTGCTGGGCCTCGTCACGACCAAGGTCGGGGCGCTCGAAAGTCGCGACACCATCATCCGCCGCATCGAGGCTGCGGCCAAGTTCGCTCCGCTTGATCAGTTGTGCCTGAGCCCGCAGTGCGGCTTCGCGTCGACCGAAGAGGGCAATGCGCTCGGCGACAGCGAACAGTGGAAAAAACTTGAGTTGATCGTCGGCGTGGCCAAAGAAGTGTGGGGTTGATTGTGCTTCGTTAACCTTGTGGAGCAAAGAAATTTGAGCGTTCCTGCGACAGTTTCTAGCGTGAGTGGCGTTCATCTCTCAGACATATTTCTGCTGATAATGTGTTGGTATCAGCAGGGAAGGTTCATCTGTTCGAAGGGGTAGCGGCACGGTCTCGCCGATTGGGCGGGCAATGCCTAAGTTTCCTCGAGTTTCTCAGCTTCTAAGGTCATTGGAGGACATTCGCATGCTCGCATTCGTGAAATCGACTGCCATCGCCGGCATCAGTCTGGCTGTGTTGGCCGCCGCTGCCGCAACGCCTGCCGCTGCCGATCGTGGCGGTGACATTGCTGCCGGGATCATCGGCGGTGCCGTCGTCGGCACCATCATTGGCAGCCAAGGCGGCCCTGCGCGCCCTGTCTACGTCGCACCACGCCGTGGCTGTGGCGAAATTCGCGAACGCGCGGAGATCGCCGAGGAGCGCGGCAATTATGAGCGGGCCCGCTACCTGCGCCGTGAATACCGCGAATGCCGCGGCGACTGATCAATCGATTGTAACGCTGTCGTGGTACAAAACCGCACGGGCAGACGCCCTGGCGGTTTTGCGCTGTTCGAGCCAGCTGTCTGTTTTGTTGAGCTTTTTTGTCGGAAAACCGCCCACACCCGAGATCTCGTCCGTAGCGGTTGAGGTGTCGCGCGGCGCCGCCTCGGAAAATTGCTGACCGTTGCTGTGGCAGTGTCTATAACCAGCCAGCGAACCGCTTTTCCGATCAGGTGAATATCGCCCTGCATGGCGCAATCTCCGTTTAAATCGCGCCCAATCGAAGCGGCCGTGGGTGCCGCTGTCGCCGGCTATATCGGCCTCGTCGCGCGCACCTCCCGGCCGCCGCCGCTGATGGACACGTACGCATTAGAATTTCTCGCAAACCATCCGATGATCATCGCCATGTGGCACGGCCAGTTCATGCTGCTGCCGACGATGACCGGTTTTGGCGTGCCGACCAAGGCGATGCTGGCGCTGCATCGTGACGCCGAGGCCATGGCCTATGCGCTGAAGCGCTACGATATTGAATTGATTCGGGGCGCGGGTGCGTCGACCAAAGGCAAGGATCGCGGCGGCACACATGCGTTCAGGGGCGCTGTGCAAGCGCTGCAGAATGGGTTTTCGGTCGCCATGACCGCCGATGTACCGCCCGGTCCCGCGCGGCGCGCCGGGCACGGCATCGTCACCCTCGCCAAAGTCTCGGGGCGGCCTATTCTGCCATTCGCGATGGCGTCATCACGCTACTTTGCCCTGCCGACGTGGAGTCGCATGACGATCAACCTGCCGGGCTCGCAACTCGGTGCATCGTTCGGTAAGCCGATCCACGTGCCGTCCGACGCTTCTCCGGAGCTGCTGGAAGCACTGCGGCAGGAAGTCGAAGCGCAGATGAATATCGCCACCGTGGACGCCTACAATCGCGCAGGCGTCAGCCATTCCCGTGCCACGCCTGCGGCTGCCCTGACCGCCGCCGGCGAGCGGATGCAACCTGGCGGTAAAATCAAGGCTTACGTGGCGGGGGCGCGGTTGATGGGTGCGGTGGCTCCGCTTTTTCTTGCGGCGCGGGGGCGGCGCGGCAAAGAAGACCCGGCGCGACGCATCGAGAGGCTGGGCATTGCCTCGTGCGCGCGGCCGGCAGGCGAATTGATCTGGCTGCATGCGGCGAGCGTCGGGGAGACGATGGCGATCCTGCCGCTGATCGACGGTTTGGTCGCGGCGCGCCCGCAGGTGTCGGTGCTGCTCACCACTGGTACCGTCACGTCCGCCCAACTGGCGGCGCAGCGATTGCCGGCGAAATGCGTGCACCAGTATGTGCCGTTGGACATTCCGCAATTTGTGACTGGATTTCTCGATCACTGGCAGCCTGATCTCGGCGTCTTCGTCGAAAGCGAAATATGGCCCAACCTGATCCTGCAATCGGCGCAGCGCGGCATTCCGATGGCACTGGTCAACGCGCGCATGTCGAAGACCTCGTTTCGCCGCTGGCGCGCGCAACCGAGCGTTTCGCGACCGTTGTTCAGCCGGTTCTCGATGGTGCTTGCGCAATCACGTGAATATGCGGAGCGGTTCGTGGCGCTTGGCGCGCCCGGTGTGGTCGTGAGCGGCAACTTGAAATTCGATGCCTTGCCGCTGCCGGTCGACGCGGCGTTGTTGGCGCAATTTCGGGCAGCCCTGGGTGAGCGGCCGGTGTGGCTGGCTGCCTCCACCCATGCCGGCGAAGAACGCATCGTTGCGGACGCGCATTGCGCACTCCGGGTGCTGCGTCCTGACCTGTGCACCATCATCGTGCCGCGCCATCCGGGACGCGGCGCATCGATTGCGGCGTCACTGACGGCGGACGGCTACGACGTGGTGTTGCGCTCGACAACGCCGGAGATCGCGTTTGGAATGGATGGCAAGCCAAAGTCGGGGCTGCTGATTGCCGACACGCTGGGCGAACTCGGCACTTGGTTCACGCTGGCACCGATCGCTTTCATCGGTAAATCGCTCAGCGTCGAGGGCGGCGGGCACAACCCCATCGAGGCGGCGCGGCACGGGGCGGTGGTCTTGACCGGACCGGCATTTGCCAATTTCGAGATCGCCTATGGCGCGATGATAGCGGCTGGCGGTGCCGTCGTGGTGCGCACTGCCGCCGACATTGCCGGCGAGGTCGGGCGGTTGCTAAGCGATGCAGCGGCTGCCGAGCGGATGCGGGCAGGCGCCACGGCTGCGTGTGACAAGCTGGCCGGTGCACTGCCGAAGACGATTGCGGCGTTGTCGTCGCTGTTGCCGGCTGTGCCACTTGCGACAACACCTGCGCCGGGGGCGAGCCTGGATGCAGCGCCTGTCATCCGCCTCGGGGCCGGGGGATGAAGGCGCGGGAGCCTTGGTGGTGGTATCAACCCAACAGTGTCGGCCGGGTCGCGCGTCTGCTCACCCCGATCGGGTGGTGTTACGGCGCGCTGACGACGCGGCGCATGCGATCCAAGCCGCGCTACAAGTCAGCGCTCCCGGTTGTCGCAGTCGGAAACTTTACCGCCGGCGGCACTGGTAAAACGCCATTCGTGATGGTTGTTGCGGAGTGCCTTCGCACGCTCGGCCATCGTCCGGTGGTGCTGTCGCGCGGTTATGGAGGCAGCCTCGCCGGCCCGCATTGGGTCGACCCGGCGGTAGACGAGGCCCGGCACGTCGGTGATGAGCCGTTGCTGCTGGCTTCGCGCGTGCCGGTCATGCTGGCCCGTGACAGGGCAGCCGGCGCGCGCGCGATCGAAGCTGCCGTCGCACCGCAGCCAAACGGGACGGTGATCATCATGGACGACGGCCTGCAAAATCCATCGCTGGCCAAGGATCTGACGTTTGCGGTGGTGGATGCAGCGCGCTTG
>JANXYD010000387.1 GCA_025350265.1 Hyphomicrobiaceae bacterium
CGCCCGTGCCGCCCGTGCCGATGCGAAAGAACTTCGCCTGGGCCAGCGCGGACCGTCCGCCCATAGCCAGTGCGGCGAATGACGTAGCCGCCCGCAAAGCATCACGACGCGAAATTCGGATCATGGAGTGTTCCCTTTCCAAGGAGAGGATTCGGACTGCCAGAGTGCCGTCGGATAAAGTGTGAGCGGTTTTCCGATAAGACGCACGCCAAAACAGAGAGCCAAGGATCGTTCCACAATTCAACTAAAACCGGAACGACCACTCGGGGCGTCAACAACGCGAGGCCCATCGAACGCAGAAAAGGCAGCTCTTGCGAACTGCCTCTGAAAACTTACTGCCAAGTGCGCAGGTTTCTAGCGCGAGTAGAACTCGACCACCAGGTTGGGTTCCATCGTCACCGGGAACGGAACGTCGGACAGCACCGGGACGCGATTGAATTTAGCCGTCATTTTGTTGTGATCGACCTCGATATAATCGGGCACGTCACGCTCGGAACTCTTGATCGCTTCGAGCACGGTCGTCAGCTGGCGCGACTTCTCTTTCATCTCGATCACGTCGCCAACCCGGCAGCGGAACGATGCGACGTTGACTTTACGGCCGTTCACGGTGATGTGCCCGTGGCTCACAATCTGACGCGCTGCGAACACCGTCGGCACAAACTTCGCCCGATAAACCACAGCGTCCAGGCGACGCTCCAAAAGGCCGATCAGCTGTTCGGACGTCGAGCCCTTGAGGCGCGAGGCTTCCTTGTAGATGGAATTGAACTGGCGTTCGCCGATATTGCCGTAATAACCCTTAAGCTTCTGCTTGGCGCGCAGCTGCTGGCCATAGTCGCTGACCTTACCTGCCCGGCGCTCGCCGTGCTGACCGGGGCGCGATTCACGCTTGTTGAGCGGACTTTTCGAGCGGCCCCAGATGTTTTGCCCGAGGCGGCGGTCGATCTTGTGTTTCGCACGGATGCGCTTCGTCATGGCTGATTCCGTCTTTCGTTATGCACGGGGTTGGCCGCCCGGACAATTCCGAATGCGGCGTTCGCCTCCTCCTCTGCCGCTGCTTGCGGCCGACAGGCCTCTGTCCGAGCCATATGCCCAGTTCAGAGACCACGGTGGCGAATGAGAAAAGGCCCAGCCGATGGGCCGAGCCTTCACTCGATTGGGGCTTATCGCGGATTGCCGGCAGAACGTCAATCCCGCCTGATGCACCGCACCATCAACCCGTGTCTTATTTCTTGGCCACGGCCGCTTCGGCGTCGAGATACGCTTGAATCTGCTCGGCTACTTTCTTGCGCTCGGTGTCGCTGCAGGTCGGTGCTGGCTTGGCGGCAGCCTCGGCCTTGGCCTTCTCATCGACGACCACTGATTTGTCATCGCCTTCGCGGGCGACAACGCTGACCTTGCCCGTCAACATCATAACTGTCAGCAGGTGCAACTGACTGATGAACAGCAGTTGCTGATCCGACCATTTCGTCTTGGCCTGCTCGCGTGCCATCAACGTTTGATAGTTCGCGCCTTGTTCTTCGCGCAACCCGCAAATCTGCGCGTTCGCCGATAACCGACCGGCCTTGACCACGTCCCGCGCCGTATCGAGAGGGATCATTGCGGTTTCACGCTTGGTCAGATCGACGATGATTTCCTTGCCGCTCGGCAAGGTGAATTTCGCGGGCGTGATCGCCCACGCGTAGTCCATCAGTGTCTTGATCGAATTGTCGCTCAGATCCTTGCCCTGCGCTAGCGCCGGTGAGGCTCCCAGTCCTACCTCTGTCAAAACGATCGACACGGTCAAAATCCCTGCCGTCAATCTGGCCGTCCAGCGTCTCATGTTGTGCCCTTTGATATGTACGCCCATGCGCCTAACCCCTCCGCGCGGCCGTGCCCGCCCTAAACCTGTGATGCGTGGTCCGGCAAAGACGCTGCCCTGCCGGCCGTTAGCTTGTAGATCGTTCTCTCGCCATGCAATCCGACAACCCGGCTGAATGGCATGTCGCCTATTTCAATCGGCCGGCCGGCAATCGCCCGCACCGCCACGCGAAACAGCAGCGGCCACAGCTTTCAGTAATCGTTCCGCCAATCACCTGCGGAAACGGCAACCAAAAGTTAACCACTTCGTGTCGGCGGCATCGCTCGTCCGCAATCGAGGCAAGTTTATGGCAGCGGCGTCATTGTTCACGCCGCCCCGACCCTTTTCCGTGGACCAGTGCCTTAACGATCCCACGTAACGTCCGCACCTCTTGCTGGGTCGGTTGCATGCGCAGGAACATCGAACGCAGATTTTGCACCACCGTGGGGCGTTTTTCAGGCGGATGAAAAAACCCTTGCTGGGTCAACTCGTGCTCGATCTGATCGAAAAATCCCATCACCTCGGCTTTGGTCGCTGGCTCGAAGCCGCGCAGGTTGGGGCCGGGCGTAAGCGGCGTCTCATACGTAGTGACGCGCCCCAGCGACCCCTGCCCTGACTGCTTCATCCATTCGTACGCCATCAGCAACACCGACTGCGCTAGGTTCAGCGAGGCAAACGTCTTATCGACCGGTGCCATGACGATGGCGTCGACGCTGGCGATCTCGATGGTTTCAAGGCCGTTGCGCTCGCGGCCGAAGACGATGCCGCAGCGTTGACCTGCAGCCGTCCTCGTCTGCAATTCGGCCACCGCCTGTTCCGGCGTCAGCACGGGCTTTGCCAGATCGCGCTGCCGGGCCGTGGTCGCCACGACGTAATTGCAATCGGCCAGCGCTGCCGCATAATCCGGGAACCACTGCGCGTCGTCGATGACGAACGTCGCGCCCGAGGCGGCGATGCGCGCCTTCTCATTCGGCCAGCCGTCACGCGGCTTGACGAGGCGCAGATCGCCAAGGCCAAAATTGGCCATCGCGCGCGCGACCATGCCGATATTATCGGCGAGTTGCGGCTCCACCAGAATGATCGACGGTGCCGGCCCGCGCATCGAACCATCGGGCCGCACGCCCGCAGTGTTGCGCACGCCAAACCGTAACTTGCGCAGCACACGCCGCGCCTGGAACCACATCTCTTCGCCGGCCCACGACCGGCTCAACTGTTCCACTGATACGACTGCAAGATCGTGGACGCCTTGCCCTGTCATGCGCACGCGGCCATCGCTCGACGCGACCGACCGGTGCTGTGCGAGAAAATCGTCGAACGTCGCCAGGCCGTCGGCGAGCGTGCGCCGCCGACACCCCGGACACGACGCCTGATCGGCAATGCAGGCCTGCTCGGCGCAGTACATCAATACTGCTTCGAGTGCGGGTCGATCGAGTGCCACCGATGCCAGCGCTGCACCACCTGCGCCGACGGGTTGGGCGTGCACCTTCGTGACGATTTCGGCGACCGTCGTGCCGGTGGCGCCAACCACCGGCACGGCGTGGCCGTCGCGTGTCGCCACCTCGATCACAGCTGCATCGCCGGTCATGTCAGTGCCTGCCTCGTGCGTACGCGACGCGCCGAGCCGTTGGTGTTCTCGGGGCCCAAACCTGCCGAAACCGAACTTTGTGTGCCTGCATGCAAACTCGCAATTAGGAGTAGTCCATGGTCGCACGACCCGTGCAAATTTCAGCGCAGCCGTTGATTGCACTGCCTCGTCGAGATGTGCGGCTCGACCACCTGCGATGCGACCGACACCAGCGCCTCAGCAGCGCCGCGCGCGCCAGTCCCTAGCCATTCCCGGTGTGTGCACCAAACTATTCGCTCAGCACACACACCAGATGTCCTGGAGTGCTTCCGGATAAAGTATGAAGCGGTTTTCCGATCAGAAGCACGACAAAATAGAGAGTTAGGGTCGTTCCGCGATGCAGCTAAAACCGGAACGACCCTAGCCGGCGTTGAAGCCCATCACCGCCTTGACTTCGAGATATTCATCGAAGCCGAATTTGCCCCACTCGCGGCCGTTGCCCGACTGCTTCATACCGCCGAACGGTGCCTTGCCGTCAGCGAAGGCATTGTTGATATGAACCATGCCGGCGCGGATTTCACGCGCGACGCGGATGGCGTGCTGCCTGTCGCCGGAACTGACGTAGGCCGCAAGACCGAACGGCGTGTCGTTGGCGATACGGATGGCGTCTGCCTCGTCCGTGTAGGGGATGATGACCAGCACCGGGCCGAAAACTTCCTCTTGCGCGATGGTCATGGCGTTGTCGACGTCGCTAAACACCGTCGGGCGCACATAATAGCCCTTTGCCAATCCCTCGGGCCGCCCTGGGCCACCGGCCGCGACCGTCGCGCCGCCTTCGATCCCCTTGGCGATCAGGCCCTGGATCTTATGCCATTGCGCCGCTGAAACCACGGGTCCGAGATCGATGCCCTCGGTTTTTGGATCGCCGACCTTGAGGCTATCTGCGCAAGCTTTAGCGATTGCGGCCACTTCCTTCATGCGGTGCGCCGGCAC
>JANXYD010000477.1 GCA_025350265.1 Hyphomicrobiaceae bacterium
GTAGCCAAATTAATGGGCTCAATCTTGTTCGTCTGGTCAGCGGCGGCTGCAGCCGCACCCGTCTATTTGGAATGTATTTTTGATGGCAACACAGAAGCTCAAAAATTTACGGCGGACGAGCAGGCGGGTAAGGTCGCTCGCTATATTCCGTCGTCGGGCTATAGCCAAACTACATCAGGGACGTTTACGCCGGATCGCGTAATATTCGGTGATGACGAAATCGGATTTGAGATTGATCGCACGACTCTGAGAATTTCCAGAACAGTGTTCATGATCAACTCAATCAAGTTGGACTTAAAAGCGGAAGGCGCTTGCTTTGTTCAAACGCCACCAAAACGAGCATTCTAAATCCTCTTACGCGTGAATCGGAACGGCTCGTCGCCGAGGACGACACCACTGATCGTCACCAAGCTCGCCCGGTGCCGGTCGGTATTGCGCGGCGTGGCGCGGTCGAATTGTCCCCACTATCTTGGCGCTGAGCATTGAAGCATATTAGTCTTCAGTTATCGCAGGTTCAGACATCGGTTGCGGCAGGGCGGTCACAGCGCGTTTCGCACACTTAAGCTGTGGATTTCCTTCGCTCTGTGGTGGCATTGCGGGATCTGACTTTGCGCTTCCGTCGGCTCCGTTATTTCTCCGCCACTGCATCAACGAGCTTTTCAATTGCAGATTGCCATGAATTCGGCTCCTCCAGAAGCCGGGACAACGCCAGACATTTTGCCCCCCTTAGGGATTCGTCCATAGAATTATTTTCCATCGCTATTTTGCAGCAAGCGTCATAATAAATCCAGTACGCTGACTTAAATTCGACCTCGTACGTTTTCAGCTCTTCCGAGCGAAACTTCAACTTCGTATGGTCGTTGAACCAAACATAGGCTTCGAGCTGGTCCGGAGGAGTGTTCTTATTGCTTTGAGCCGCAATCATGCCAACCTTGACGCACTCTGGCATTCCTTTACTGCCTACGCACTCAATGGCCACTTGATGAGTGATCGGTCGTGCCAAAATGCCTTTCGATTTCAAGTTGCCATAGAGCAGCATAAATTTGCCGTATGCTGTTTTGCTTGAAAGACCAAAACTATCGTCGAATATTTCCTTTATCGTCTTTGCCATTGCAAGTCCTCCAGCCAAGCCCGATGCGGTTTGGCGTTCCTATTGATTTGATAACCCACAAGCTTAGGAACGTGAGGTGCCTGCAGTCACCTTCGCTGTGCCTCCATATCTCGCGCGAAACCTTAGGCGGACAGAGGTCAGTCATGCAAGCTCCGCCCTCGCGACTTCGCCTTCGGGTCACTTGCACGATAAGTGGGCTTGATCACGGTTCGTCTGGTGATCAATCGAAAGCAGTCGCGGGCTTCACACCCCCACAAACACCAAATCTAGCGCGCGACGGATATCACATTCGCGGTCTTTGGCCGAGGTGACGACGGCCCCGATGTCTTTGCGCGCAAGCACGCTGAGACGATCGGTGAGCAGGCGGTAACGCTCTCCTGAAATCTCAAACTCCGGCCGCAGCCGAACAATGGCTGGCAAGGCATCGAACGGCACGAGCGGAGCCACGACGCATGTCTCGACGGCGTTCAACAAATCCGCCTGCAATATCACGACCATGGCAACGGCTCGCTTGGTGCTACCTGCAAGCCCCAAGCGGCAGACGTCGAATTGCTGCATCACCACACCCGGTAGGTGTCGCACCACAGGCCATTGCGTTGCAGTTCGGTAGTCATCGACTCGATCGCTTCGCGATTCTCCGCCTTCCACTGCGCCTCGCGGACGATCTTCAATTCAGACTTAAGCGCACGTTCCAAAACGCCTGACAGATTAATCCCGGCCGCCTTGGCTTCCGCCGCAATCTCCGGGTCTATCGATACGTTGATCGCTTTCTTCCTGAGCGTTCCGGCATCCGCCATCATCAGTCTCCACATCTACAATACGCACTCAGAATGCGGAGCCTAAAAAGGGATCCCATCGCTGGCAAGTCTGCCGCGCAGCATGACCGGCATGGCGAACTCAAGCCCAAAGTGGCGCGATGGGCGAAGACGGG
The DNA here is from genome assembly GCA_025350265.1 of Hyphomicrobiaceae bacterium. GTDB lineage: Bacteria > Pseudomonadota > Alphaproteobacteria > Rhizobiales > Hyphomicrobiaceae > JABFRJ01. The sequence goes on from JANXYD010000477.1 coordinate 2,043, forward strand.
GCAGGCACCTCAAATCAGCGGTCCACAGCGCAAAATCGTTCGCTCCACTGGGGTCACCGCTGAGGACAATGACGCGTAGGCATAGCCGTGACCAACCGCCTCCCTAGTCCCGCTCCATAATCAGCCGCACGTCCTCTTCGATCACCTTCATGCGCTCGTCGTAGATGCCGACGGTGCAGCGCATCATCACCAGCATGGCCGCGCTGTCGCGACCTTGTTTCCTCACCAGCGCTTCAAGCTTGTCCATGCGGCCCTCAAAGCCATCCATTCTCCCTTTGACACTCGAAACATCAGTCTTCAACCCCGACACGTCTGTCTGGATGCGCATCAAGATTTCGAGCATGGCGGATTGCACGTGTCTGTCATTTTGAGAACACAGCGTAAACATAACCTCCCCTCAAAGCCCGTCACTCAAGAATGTGCGCATCTCAAGTGCGCCGTCGCCGTTTCGCCGCAAAGGGCCGGGATAGCGGTGCGCATGCATTTGCACAAGGATCGGCAGTGGCTTCAAAGCAAAAACAGGTCGATTGGCCCGAATGTCAGTTGATGCTGATCATCGAGCCGGGCCCCGGAGCGCACGAGTGTCTTCGCGCGGCCTGCGACGTTGCAACCGTGGCTGCGGTGCTGATCCGTCCGAAAGCGGGCGATCGGCTCGGCGCGGGTGAAATCAAGCCGCTGGTCGATCTCGCGCAGGACCAGGGCGCGGCGGTGCTCGTGTTCGAGGATGCCGAACTCGCCAAGATCGTGCGCGCGGACGGCGTGCATTTGCCGGCCGGGCTGTCCGTGCGTGACCGGGTCGATGCGGCGCGCGCTGTGCTTGGAGCCGACGCAAGCATCGGTATCGACGCCGGCGGCTCGCGGCACGCTGCGATGGAGGCGGGCGAGGCGGGCGCGGAATACGTCGCGTTCGGCATCGGTGATGGATCGGATGCAGCACTTGCGGCGCGCGATGAACTGATCGCCTGGTGGGGTGAGATTTTCGAGGTGCCGTGCGTGGCGTTGGATCTCGTCAGCGCCGACGACGTGCGCACAGCCAACCGCAATGGAGCCGATTTTGCGGGATTGCAGTTGGCGGCCGGCGCAAGTCCCGATGCCGTCGCCACCCTGGCCGGTGATGCCGACATGGCGCTTCTGGCTGGTACCGGTGCCGAGGGAGCATAAGCGATGATTTGCAGGCGCACAATTCTGGCGTTCACTGGCCTTACGCTATCGGCGTCGGTGTCGGCGATTGCCCAAGGCAATATCAGTGCGTGGACGAGTTCCGAAGAGATCACCGCGCCCGCCGCGCGCGGCGGCAGCGGTCGCATTCTCAAAGCCGCGCCGATCGATGTGCCGAACCCAACCAGACCGCCCCCCGTCGGCGTCGGTGCCATTACCACGCGCGCGCCAGCAGCAGCCGTGCCGACGTTGCCGTCGTCGGTCCCGGCCGGAGATACCACGGTCGCCAAAACCGGCACCGGCGGCGATACGGCCTATGAGGCGTTTGATCAGGGCCGCTATCTTACCGCGCTTGAACTTGCCAAAGCGGCGGTTGAGCGTGGCGAGCCGACGGCCGCGACCCTCGCCGGACGCATCTTTCAAGAAGGCCTGGGCGTGCCTCGCGACGAAGTCCAGGCCGCGCAGTGGTATCGCCGCGGTGCCGAGCTCGGCGATGTCAACGCCATGTTCGCGTTCGGCGTCATGCTGGCCGAGGGCGGCGCGATCAAGAAAGACCACGCCGGGGCCGCAAAAATGTTCGAACAGGCGGCGTCGAAAGGTCACGTCGCGGCCAACTACAACCTTGCTTTGCTGTTTCTGAGCGGCGACGGCAAGCCCGAAAACCCGCAGCGCGCCTTCGCGCATCTGCTCTACGCGGCGGAGGCCGGCTTGCCTCAGGCGCAGTACGATTTGGCGACATTGTATGCGACCGGCACCGGCGTTGCCGCCAACGCGGTGGAGGAGGCAAACTGGCTGCAACGGGCGGCTGCGTCCGGACTGGCCGACGCGCAATTGCATTTCGGCGTCATCTTGTTTCAGGGCAAGGGCTTGGCACCGGACCAAAAACGCGGTGCCGAAATGTTCAGGCTGGCCGCCGAAAAAGGCAATCCACTGGCGCAGGATCGGTTCGCGCGCTGCCACGCCTACGGTGCAGGCGTAGCAGTCAACCCGGCGGAAGCCGCCAAATGGTACGTGATCGCGAAAGCTGGCGGGATCGAAGATAAAGTGATGGAGCAGTGGTTCGCCAAACTTGCCAAAACCGACCGTACGCGCGCCGAACAGGCAGCGATCGAGTGGCGCGAAAAATCGGTCATGCAATGAGCAACAGTGCACAGCCGTTCCGAATTTATCTGGCGGGTCCGGAGGTCTTCCTGCCCGATCCGATCGCGGCGGGCAGGATCAAGTGCGCTATCGCCGCCCGCTACGGGTTTATTGGCCTCTATCCGCTCGATCAGGCGTTGGATATCTCCGAGTTGCAAAAACCGCAACAGGCGCGCCGTATCTCCGAAGCTAACGAAGGCTTGATGCGCCAGGCCGACGCACTCATCGCCAACCTCACGCCATTTCGCGGCGTCTCGACGGACAGCGGCACCGCATTTGAAGTCGGTTTCATGCGCGCGCTCGGCCGTCCCGTATTCGGCTACACCAACGTCGTTGACGATTATGCAGTCCGCACGGCCGCCTATCGCACGCGCGGCATACCCGACGGAGACGGCGACCGGCCAGACATCCAAATCGAAGATTTCGACGCCAGCGAAAATCTCATGATTTCGTGCGCCGTCGAACAATCAGGCGGTTACATTGTGCGAACCGCCGTCCGCCCCGGCTTTGAAATTGAAGATATCAGCGGTTTTGAAACGTGCGTGAAACAATTTCGCGACCTATTGAATAAATAATACCCACCAATAAAAAAGCATGATCGCCAAAGAAACACACCCTCATCCGCCTGTCGATGCAAAGCATGTTTTGCAGGCTCCGCCATCACACCGGGTCATTCGTCTCGAAAGCTTGGCATCACTCCGCAATGAGCGCCAGCCATTCGGTTTCAGATAGAATAGTCAGACCCAGTTCATTGGCCTTGGCGAGCTTTGACCCTGCATCGGTTCCAGCAATCACATAATCCGTTTTCTTCGAAACGGATCCGGAAACTTTCGCGCCCAGGCGTTCAGCTTGCGCCTTGGCTTCGTTGCGACCGATCATCGCCAATGTCCCTGTGAACACTACCGTTTTTCCGGAAACTGACGTGAAGCGCTGCGGGCCGCGATCGAAATCGCGAATTTCGATTTCTGCCAATAAATCTTTGACCGCCGCGCTATTATGCGGCTCGTCGAAAAATCCGATCAGCGCGTCCGTCGCCACGGTGCCGATGCCGTTCTGGCCCGCGAATGCCCGATAATCGTCGCTGGGCATTTCCCCAGCCGACAGGCGCATGCATTCGACGAATTCAGCCGTCGACGAAAACGCCTCCGACAACACGCCGGCAGCCGAACTGCGGATGCCTTTCAGACCCGCGACCAGTGCCGCAAACCCCGCCTCCGTCGCTTGCGCACCGAATAGATCATGGCCGCGCGGCTTGGCTTGCGAAAAGTGTTCGATCAGAGCCTGCGCCGTTTTTTCACCGAGACCTTTGAGACCGGCAACACGCAGAAAATGCGGCCCGGGCTTGCCCTTTGCCGCTGCCTCCAGCGCGGATCGGAACGCCGCATAACTGCCGAATGCGCGTGCGAGATCCCGCGACGTGCCTTCGCCGACATGCCGAATGCCGAGCGCGAACAGAAAGCGTTCCAACCCGATGCTACGACGCGCATCGATCGCCCGGAACAGATTTTCGACTGACTTGACACCCAGCCCCTCGCGGTCTTGCAGTCGCTGTGTGCTTCGCTTGTCCCGCTCAGCCAGCGTGAAGATGTCGGCCGGCCTCATGATCCGGCCCTCCTCGTAGAAGGCGTCGATTTTCTCCCCGCCCAGCCCCTCGATGTCGAAGGCCAACCGTGAGACGAAATGCTTGAGACGCTCCTTCGCCTGCGCGGGGCAAATGAGCCCGCCCGAGCAACGCGCCACGACATCAATCTCGCCAGTGACAGGATCGACCTCACGGATGGCGTGGCTGCCACACTCCGGGCAGAGGCTGGGGAATACATAAGGCTTTGCCTCGGCCGGCCGCTGCTCAAGACGGACCGATACGACTTGCGGAATGACGTCGCCGGCACGCTGCACGACGACGGTGTCGCCGATGCGAATATCCTTGCGCGCGATTTCGTCGGCGTTGTGCAAGGTCGCATTCGAAACGACGACTCCCCCGACAGTCACCGGCGCAAGCTTGGCCACCGGCGTCAGTGCACCCGTGCGGCCGACTTGAATTTCAATCTCGCGAAGTTGCGTCGTCGCCTGCTCGGCCGGAAATTTGTGCGCGATCGCCCATCGCGGACTGCGCGACACAAACCCCAGCCGTGCCTGCAGGTCGAGCCGGTCGACCTTGTAGACGACGCCGTCGATGTCATAGCCGAGCTTGGACCGCTGCTCGCCGATTTCGCGGTAGTAGGTAAGCAACTCGGCGGTGGTGGTGCAGCGCCGCATGAGCGGGTTGGTGGGCAAACCCCAGCTTTGATAGGCAGCGACGACGCCGGTCTGGGTGTCGGCCGGCAACGATGACGCCGCGCCCCAGGCATACGCAAAAAAGCGCAATGGCCGGCTTGCGGTGATGCTGGCGTCGAGTTGCCGCAGCGACCCAGCTGCCGCGTTGCGCGGGTTGGCGAACGCCTTGTCGCCGGCCTTCGCCTGCGCTTCGTTGAGGCGGCGGAAATCTTCATGACCGAGATAGATTTCACCGCGAATATCGATGACGTCGGGAACATTCGCACCGACCAGTTTGGCCGGTATCTCACGAATGGTGCGCACGTTGACGGTGACGTTTTCACCCTCCGCCCCATCACCGCGCGTCGCCGCATGCAGTAACCGGCCGCCCTCATAACGCAGCGAGATCGACAGCCCGTCGATCTTCGGCTCGGCGGTAACAGCCAGTTCATCGGATGCAGCAAGACTCAAAAATCGGCGCACGCGGCTAACGAAATCGATGACGTCTGCGTCATCGAAGGCGTTGCCCAACGAAAGCATCGGTACGTCGTGCACGATCTTGCCGAAGGCCGTCACCGGCGCTGCGCCCACGCGCCGAGACGGACTAGACGCGCCTGCGAGTTGTGGATGCGAATTCTCAAGTGCTGCCAGATGCGCGCGGAGCTTATCGTACTCGGCGTCGGAAATGGTGGGCGCATCGCGGCGGAAATAGTTCGCATCGTGCTCGGCGATTGCGGACGACAACCTGGCATGGTCTCGTGCTGCATCGGCTGCCGTGACATCGGCGGCGGACGACAACGGACTACGATCGACGGGTAAGCTTTTTTTGGGCATGCAGAGGCTCGGAGAATCTGGCGGGCGTGCCCATCATATCAACTTAAGCCGGCGTTCCCAGGCACGTTGCGCACTGAGGCCATCGAGAGCATTACTTTCGGGTTTTGGACGTGCCGTACAGGCTCGACAACAAACCTGAAAATCAGGTCGCAATTCTCCTAAGCGAAGAGGAAACCAACCCGAAGTTCTGGCCCAGCTAACAGGAGTGTCCTGCGAGACCGTATATGAAAACCAAATCCGAAGAACTATTTGAAAAGTTCCTCGCGGCCAACCATGTGCCGTTCGAGAAAATCGAAGAAAGCACATCACCCCGGCCAGACTATTTGGTTTCTATCGGAAACGTGAAAGTTGTGTTCGAGCTTAAGGAACTTGTAGAGGATAAAAATTTTTCGGAGTGATTGCAGACCCAGCCCGCCCGAATATGAGGAGCTATTCATGCACCCTAGGCGATCATGTCCGGAGCAGAATTGAAGGCTCAAAAAAGCAAATACAGTATGGAGCTAAACAGGGCCTTCCATCCGTTCTGTTGATCTACAACAACCTTGACCCAGTGTTGCAGAGCTTTGGCACCCGGGACGATGATTTTATAACAGCGATGTATGGCGAATTGACCGTGTTTCTTAACAAGAAAACCCGAGACGCATCGGAAATGTTCAACGGCAGGAATCAATTACTTCAGAAAAACAAGAACACGTCTTTCAGCGCGGTGGGCCGACTATGCGACCGGGGCGGCGAAATGACGGTGACGTTGTTTGAGAGCGTGTATTCAATGGTACAGCTTCCTTAAGATTTACTGCCACCCTGCTTTGTCGCAAAGCGCCTCAATGTTTCAGACGAACCGCTGATTGTTCCCTAATCCCCACCGTATGTGACCCATCAATCAGCCAGCACATGGCTCCTCCGAATCTCTGGAAATAAAATCGCTCATACGGCGTTCGCAGTTCAGCTAAACAAAGCCTTGCAGGAGGAGGCTAAGTTCAGTTCACTCCAGTGGTCCGAAAGAGCTACGGGCC